>CBDUWG010000509.1:0-1504 GCA_965370845.1 uncultured bacterium | reverse complement strand
AAAAGGTGTAGATTTCTGGTAGTTGTAACTATATACGGCCACCAGATAGTGTGTGGCAGACAGCTTTGAGAAAAAAAATTGTTTGCGGAGCTGGAAATTCCTTGCCCTAAAGAGAGAGGTGGGGTATATTGCAGTAAAGTTTTTTCTTGACAATCTCATTGTAAATAGTACTTTATCCTTTGCAGCTATCCGTTGTACTGACGACAAGGGTTCACAGTCGCAACAAAAAATAGGCTGAAAATGAGAAACAGGAGGAGGTGGTGACTCGGAGAAAGATACTAGCTGAGATTCGTGGGCACGAGCTCACATCATGGCCATCTTCATCTATATAGATGGTCGATAAAAGGGGGATTATCTCATGATCAGAAAATTTGCACCGTTGGTAGGCGTCCTGATCCTTGGCTTTTTGCTTCCCTGCTTAGCATTGGCCGGCGACACGGGGAAGATCATGGGCACTGTCAGCGACGCCAGAACCGGTGATGCCATGGTGGGCGCCAACGTTATCCTGGAGGGAACCACCATGGGTGCGGCCAGTGGTATGGACGGGAGGTTCTTTATCATGAACGTCCCGCCAAGGAGATACACCATGGCCGTGAGCGTGGTGGGGTATATGACTACCCGGATTGAGAATGTCATCGTGAACGTTAACCTCACCACCATCCAGGATGTTGCTATGGAGGAAACCGTTATAGAAGGCCAAGTGGTAGTGGTTACGGCCGCCCGGCCTCTGGTGGACCGCAACGTCACTAACGCCACGCGCATTTTACGCCTGGAAGATTTCCAAAACCTGCCCATGAGGGATTATTCATCTGTGGTGGCAACTCAGCCTGGAGTTGTTAGGGTGGGAGAGGCCATGCACGTGCGCGGCGGGCGACAGGATGAGATCGCCTATTATGTAGATGGCGTGTACGTGAACGATCTGCGCACCGGCGAGCGGATGGGAGACGTGCCCATCAACTCGGTGGAGGAGATCTCATACCAGGCCGGAGGTTTCAACGCCGAATACGGCTTTGCCAACTCCGGTGTGGTCCAGACCAGCACCAAGATCGGACGGCTGAGTTACAACATCAATGGCGAGGTGATCACCGACAGCTGGCTCAGTGCTGAAAACGATGATCTGGGGGCTTACTCTTACGGTTATAATATCTACAATATGGGTTTAAGCGGTCCGGTCCCCGGGCTGGGCGAAAAGCTGAGGTTCTTTGTAACCGGCGAGCGGCGTTTCCTTCATGACCGCCGGCCCACAGTGGGCAAGCACCCTTTTCTGGTCGATATCGGCGACAGTGTCGGTGTGGCCGAGATTGGCACGGAGACGGGGCCATTGCCACACAACTCGGAAAGCGAGTGGATGTTCAACGGCAATTTCCTTTTGGACGCGAAGCCCTTGCAGTTCAAGGTCGGCGGGAACTACTGGTCTTCTGACTACAGAGAGTATTCTCAACACCGCTCCCTCATGGAAGAGGCCATGAACCATTATCCCACCGATGAGGAGTTCTCCTACTCC
>CBDUWG010000508.1:0-1510 GCA_965370845.1 uncultured bacterium | reverse complement strand
AACCTGGATTTTGCCGATGTAAAGACCATCATGTCTGAGATGGAAGATGCTCTTATGGGAACCGGATCTGCCAGCGGCGAGATCAGGGCAAGAGAGGCTGCCCAGGCGGCCATCTCCAGCCCGCTTTTAGAAGAAGTCTCCATCGCCGGAGCCCAGGGGTTGTTGGTGAACATCACCGGCGGCAAGGATCTATCCTTGTTTGAAGTAAACGAGGCCGTCTCGGTGATCTACGAGGCCGCTGGTCCCGACGCGAACGTCATCTTCGGAGCGGTTATCGACGAGCGGAGCGAAGGAGAGGTCCGCGTCACGGTGATCGCCACCGGTCTTAACCGAAGCACCGACTTCACGACCAGGCGGCCCGAGACCAGGGTGGTCGATTTTCTGAACCCAACAACGCGCTCCCGCCTGGATCGTCCAGCATTTTTAAGAAGGGAACAATCCTTTATACCTCAGGATAGGACGGAGTCTATCCCCGTGAATCAAAGTGATCTGTCCATTCCCACCTTTCTGAGGAAATAACTGATGTGAGGTCTGGCAAAGCTGGTCGGCGGGGGTTCGGAAAAAGCTGGGCCGCAGAGAGGAACTGGTACCTGGATCAAGAACGGGGCGGGCACCGGCCTAAAGGGTCCGTTGGGATAGAGGTTGCTCTGGGATTTCCCAACCGTTACCCTGTGGCTATGTCCAACCTGGGATTTCAGGTGGTCTACGATCTTCTCAATGGCCTGGAGGGTGTGCGGTGCGAGCGGACCTTTCTCTGGGAAACGGGAGGGTCAGGTACACTGGAGTCCGGTCGTCCCCTGCGACAATTCCCGGTGGTAGCTTTCTCCGTGCCCTTTGAATTGGACTACCTCAATCTTCTGCAGATTTTGCATCAAGCCCACATTCCATTGTTGGCTTCTCAGAGAAAGCAGGGAGATCCCATCGTCATTGTGGGGGGGCCGTGTGCTTTCCTGAACCCCGAGCCCCTGGCTCCCTTTGCGGATTTGTTCGTCGTCGGCGAAGGCGAGGATCTTCTCCCTTCCCTGATGGAGATCATAAAGGCCGCCGGTTCCAGAGAGGAGATCCTGGAGGCCTGTGCGCGGGTCACCGGCATTTACGTTCCCCGCTTCTACCAGGTGAGCTATTTTCCGGAAGGTCCCATCAAGGCCATTCGGCATCGAAGTCCAGCTCCGCAGAGGGTCAAAAGACAGTGGGTTGGCGATCTTGATGTCTGTCAAACCATCTCGACCATCATCACGCCGCTGAGCCATTTTAAGAACATGTGTCTCATCGAAGTTCAGCGCGGCTGCGCCTACGGCTGTCGTTTCTGCGCCATGGGGTCCATCTATCGCCCCCCACGCCATCGGTCCGTGGACTCATTGAGCTTGCTGATTGAGAGAGCACAAAAGCGGAGTCGGCGCATAGGCTTGGTGGGTTCTATGGTGGCCGACTTGCCCGGCTTGCCAGAGCTTTGTCTTCTGATGGCCTCTTCCGGCGATGGCCTGGGGATTTCCTCACTGCGAGCCGATCG
>CBDUWG010000507.1:0-1515 GCA_965370845.1 uncultured bacterium | reverse complement strand
GAACATCGACTACATGGAAAAAAGTCTGGAGGTCCGATCTGAAAGCGGCCCCCGGGTTACCATCGTAGATTGCACAGAAGAGGGTCGGGGCTTCAGTTTCTATAACGGGGAAACCAGTGCCGCCAAGTTGGAAGGATTTGCCATAGTAAACGGCTATGTCACCGGGGGCAACGGGGGCGGAATTGACTGCAGCAGTAATTCCTCGCCGACCATCTCCGGCTGTATTCTGCGCAACAATCACGCCGATGGCTATGGCGGCGGGATATGCTGCAGCTCCGGTTCGTCGCCGGTCATCTCGAACTGCGCCGTCATCAGAAATCGCGCCTCGTACGGGGGGGGCATTTACTGTCAGCAAAACGCTTCCCCCCAGATCACCAATTGTATTGTCGCTGAGGATAGTGCCTGGAGTGGTGGGGGCATCGCCCTCATCGGGGGGCAACCGGTCCTCACCGGCTGTGTCATCGTCCGCAACAAAGCTTTCTTCGGAGCTGGGATCACCTGCAGTGGTTCTTCTCCTCAGACCGTGATCACAAGATGTGTTATCGTCAGCAATCGAGCCTTGTTTAACGGCGGGGGCATAAATTGCATTAATGCTGCACCCACCATTAACGGTGGTGTCCCGGCCGACAGGAACAGCATTTACAACAACCAGGCTGGCCAGGGGGGGGTGAACCTGCGAACCAATACTCCCCTGACCAATGCTCAGTATAACTTCTGGGGGCGGGTGAACCAGACCTCGGAGGATTCCCTTTCCATCCTGGAGGGAATAGAAATTCTGGGAGGGGGTGTATCCGTTAACTGGTGGCCAATGAGCACGGAGCCGCAGACCGTTGTATACAAGGTCAAGGCCGCGACCGACACCCTCTATTTCCCGGAGCTGACCATCTCATTCGATCATCTCACTCTCGATCTCACCGGCGACTCGACCATATCCGTGACCGCCTGGCCCGACTCCATGCCCCCGGATGTAGCCGGTGGGCAGCCGGTGGAGAAGTGGTTTTACCTCACGCCCGGATCGGCCATGGGGAGTTTTTCCGCCAATCTGACTATGGATTACACCCAGGCGGAGCTGGATTCATCGGACATCACCGATGAGGGGGCCATCTATTGCGCCCGCCGCTCCTATGGCCAGTGGAGCTCCTGTCCCAGCACGGCAGACCCCGAGGAGAATTGGGTGAGATGCGCCACCGACGAGTTCTCCATCTGGGCCATCGGCGGCCCCGGCGGCTCGTTGACCGCCGTTCCCGGTGCTGAGGAGGTTTTTGACGGGCCGGGAGACTTTCGGTTGTCCCAGAATTATCCGAACCCATTTAACGCTTGCACTACCATCCCATTTTGCCTGCCGGCAGAGCATTGCGTGTCTCTGAAAATATTTAACGTCTGCGGACAGCAGGTGAAAAGTTTGCTGGAAGGCCATCTGCCTGCCGGGAAACATGCGGTTACCTGGGATGGCACCGATTCCCGGGGACGAAAGGTGGGCTCGGGCCTATACTTCTGCCGTCTGCAGTTGGGGAG
>CBDUWG010000506.1:0-1526 GCA_965370845.1 uncultured bacterium | reverse complement strand
AAACTCTCATCCCAACGCAGAGGGGGTAGCGGAAGACCGCGAGGCTGGCGGCCGGCCGAACGGAAGAGTGAGGACGGTATGGCCGTAGGCCATAGCCAGCCGGTGCCCCGAAGGGGCACGCGGGCTAGGGCGGTGGGTTGCGACCCAAGGGAGCAACAGGTTGGGAGGACGAGGGGGAAACTTCCCCCTACAACCCTACCCCTTCTTCAACTCCCCCACCCTGTCCGTTCTCTCCCAGGTGAAATCGGGCAGCTCTCGCCCGAAATGACCATAAGCGGCTGTTTGGCGGTAGATCGGACGGAGAAGATCCAGACCCTCTATAATTCCTCGAGGCGACAGATCAAAGTGCTTCCTGACCAGTTCCTCCAGACGATCGTCGGGCATGACCCCTGTGCCATTCGTGGAAATCATCACCGAGACCGGCTGTGGCTCGCCGATGACATAGGCCAGCTGAATAAAACATGATTCCGCTAACTCGGCGGCGACAAGGTTCTTGGCGATGTAGCGGGCCATGTAGGTAGCAGAGCGATCCACCTTGCTCGGGTCCTTGCCGGAAAAAGCGCCTCCCCCGTGGGGAACGGCACCACCATAGGTATCAACGATGATCTTGCGACCGGTCATTCCGGTATCGGACTGCGGCCCGCCGATGACGAATTTACCCGTCCGGTTGATCAAAATCTGGGCGTCATCGGCCAGAAGCTCGGGCTCGATGACCGCGCCCACCACCTGCTTCTTGATCTGCTCGATGGATTCCTCGGTCATCCTCTCCCCTGTTTCGTCCAGTACATCGCTGGTGTGCTGACAGGCCAGGACCACCGTTGTCACCCGACGAGGTTGACCGTTCTCGTATTCCACGGTGACCTGAGCTTTGCCATCCGGTCCTAAAAAATCCAGGACTCTTTCTTTCCTCACCCGGGCCAGTCTTTGAGTCAGACGATGGGCCAGCATAATAGGCAGGGGCATCAGCTGCGGGGTTTCCCGGCAGGCATATCCCACCATCAACCCCTGATCTCCTGCCCCACCCCTGTTCACCCCCTGGGCGATGTCCGGCGACTGCTTGCCGATCGCATTTAAGATAGCACATGAAGCGGCGTCGAAACCGTAACGAGGGCTGTTGTACCCGATCTCAGCGATGATGTTGCGCACCAGCTGGGGCACATCCACCCAGGATGTGGTGGTGAGCTCCCCCCCCACAATAATCAGACCAGTGGTGATGAAGGTTTCGCAGGCCACCCTACCGGCCAGATCCTGATCCAGAACCTCATCCAAGACGCCATCGGAGATCTGATCGCAGATCTTGTCCGGATGGCCTTCGGTCACTGATTCAGAGGTGAATAGATGCTTCTCCATATACTCCTCTCCTAAAAGGACTCAACTGGTGGAAAATTTGATCTCTGAGGAATCTCCCACGCTCAACTGTGTATATTTGCCCTGAACCAATGCACTGTCTCCTACCAGACAGCTTTTGAGCAGACAATTGGTGATCTCGGCCCGTTCTCCGATGATGGAATCCTCCACGATGGAAT
>CBDUWG010000505.1:0-1551 GCA_965370845.1 uncultured bacterium | reverse complement strand
GCCTGGCTGATGAATTCCATCGGCCAGACTGGCCACTCTCTGACCCAGCAGATTGTAGACCTGCAGACGGACATAAGTCCGTTCCGGCAGGGTGTAGCGGATCTCCGTCTCCGGATTGAAGGGATTGGGGTAGTTCTGACAGAGGGCGTAACACCCGGGAAGCGTTGCGGCATCGCCGCCGTTTTCTACGGAGGTGAGCTCCGTCTGAATGTCGCTCTCCTCTCTGGGTAATATCTCGTATTCGCCGTAGCTATAATGCACTACTCCAATGATGGCGGCAAAGGAGTCTCCCAGGGTGGGCTCGTGGCTATAGATGTAGTCATCGACCTCACACGCACCAGAGCCGTCGTCTATGAACCACTGGCCATGCTCATCGACCTCCTGGGTGACCACCACACCAAGCACCCGCACCAGCATGCCCTCATAAGCCTCGGACGAGGCATTGCAGCCTCCGGCCAGATCGGCTGTGGAAACATCCAGGGGAGCGGGCAGCGGATTGCCGCTGGAGTGGATGGTGAAGTCGGTGATGCTTTTCATTTCTGTTAAACCAAAGTATTCGTCAGTGGTTGCAATAATAGTTACCAAATCGCCCCGCGTCGGCTCGACGGAGGTATCGTAGACAAAAACCCCGCTCCACAATCCTTTGTCCGCGGTCTGCAACCAGAAATCGGGATATTGACTTCCGAGGGACCAGACCCAAACAGCGGTAACGATTCCCTCGATGGTCACCGACTGGTCATCATAGGGCGAGGGATAACAGTCGTCCCCGGTGCCCTGATTGGTCTCGTTGTACTGCACATCGTAGATGCTCTGCGCCGTGTCGGGAGGCGCTCCCCCGACCACGTCATCGGCATCTCTGGGGTTGATATCATACTCGCCCCAATCGTACTGAACCACGCCGACAATGGTCTCCAGGGTGTCTCCCAGGGCCGGGGAGTGAGCATAGAGGTAGTCATCGATCTGGCACTGGCCAGAGCCGTCATCTACGTACCACTCTCCATGCGTGTCCGGCGTCTGGGTGACCACCGCGTTCGACACGCGCACCAGAACGCCCTCATAAGCCTCCGCACCGACATTGCAGCCCCCGGCCAAACTGCCGGTGGTGATGTCCACAACAGGGGGCAGAGTGTTGCCGCTGGAGATGATCTGGAAGCTCGTGACGTTCTTCAGCTCCGTTAAGCCAAAGTAATCATCGACCTCTGCCGTGATGGAGACCTGATCGCCCCGGGAGGGCTCGACGGTGGTATCATAGACATAAATGCCCTTCCACAACCCACCGTCCGCCTCCTCCAGCCAGAAATTGGGATAATCGCCTGCCCGGACGGCGGTGACGATACCCTCCACGGTCACCTGTTGGTCATCAAGGCTCGATGGGAAACAATCATCCCCTGTGCCCTGATTCGTCTCGTTATGCTGCACATCGTAGATGGTAGTCGCCAGCCCGGCAGCGGGGGCCAGGACAAAAAGGGCGACCATCCCCAGAACAAACCAATGACGACACGCCATCGTGCATTTCCCCCCTTTTAAGCGAAAACAGGTGTTTGTAGAACA
>CBDUWG010000504.1:0-1570 GCA_965370845.1 uncultured bacterium | reverse complement strand
ATCCACTACCAGACGAGGCTCCGGATCTCCCATGGTAAAATAGTTATAGCTCACCGGTGCATCAGCCATCACGGTGACGGTCACCCCTTCCTCTGTCTGGGACACCTGCAGATCGGTCACCCGATAGGCGGCATCCACGGGAGCGGTCAAAAACAGAATGACAGCTCCTAAAAAAAGAGAAAAGAGCAATTTGTTGAAAAAAGTCTGCCTGAAAATACCGTTCACTGGACGCTTTTCTCCTCCAAATCCACGTTCTCCCTAAGACTATAGGTAGTCAGCACCAGTCGGCTGCGGACGCTGGGGCCCACTATGTCTCTCTCCTCTTCTTCCTCCTCCTGCTGCCGGGGAAGCCCGGTCATATCGAGAGAGGTGACATCCACGATGATGGGCAGATTGGCCACATGGCTGAGAAAACCTCCCAGACCATGGTAGGTGGTCAGCATCTCAATCTCATAGGCGTTTTCCATGTAGAAATCCACCGATTTAGCCTTCAGAGGAGAGACTCGCTCAATAGTGGCATCAACCTTTCCCTTGATCCTGTGCAGCTGCTTGATGAAATCGGACATGTTACGCTCCCTTGGCAACAGGGTCTCCACCACCTGCCACTGCTTTTGGAGATCATCATACTCCTGCTGCAGAGAAACGCGTTTCGCCGCTTGCCGCTTGGCCGTCTCCAAACTGGCTAACAACTGCCGGTGCTCAGCAGTTTTTTTCTCCACCTGATCCAGAAGGGGCCGATACAGAGAGACATACCAGAAGTAGGTACCGGCAAGGACCAGCAAAACCAAAGAAATGATGACCAGAATTTTAGTGTTCTTTTGATTCATAGCGGATAGTATAAACCTCAGCAACCGGTTATCATCATGAACTGCATCACCCTTTTTTCCCCTTCCCTTTCTTGCTGCCTTCCTCTTCCTTCAGATTCTTCTCTTCCGCAAAGGTTTCTTGGGCAAAAACTATTCTCTCATAGCTAAACAGATCGGCCACCACCTCAAAATCGTAGGCCATCCCATCGGGAACGGCAACCCTGCGCGCGAAAGTAAATCGAGGACGCGAAAACCACTCCGTTTCCTCCATTCTGTCCATAAAAAGGGCGATGGGCTTCAGAGAAAAGCACATGCCCTGAATCTGAGCCTGAGCTGCCGCATCTGTTCCTTTCTCCTTGAAGGTGACCAGCCACATATCCTCGGGCACAGATTGACTGAGGGCCGTAAGAATCTCGATCCAGCGCGTGCGATTCTGATTCAACTGCTCTACTACCTGCATGCGCTGGAGGATCTTCTCCTTGAGGGCGGTTAATTCCCGAACCAGCTTCAGGTCGGCCTTTTGCCGTTCAGCCTCCACCCTCGTCTGGCGAATTTCCGTCTCCAACCGATTAAGTTGCGATCTCTGCCACAGGGTCAACAGAGAGAGGAGCAAGAAAAACCCCACCACCGCGGCTACCACAAAACCCCAGTGCGGGGAGATACGGAGCTTCCTCTTCCTGACTTGGAATTCCTTTGGAAGCAGGTTGATCCTGATCATATTTTAGTTTGCCTGACTCAGGGCCAGGCCAATTGGCACCGCCAAG
>CBDUWG010000503.1:0-1576 GCA_965370845.1 uncultured bacterium | reverse complement strand
GTGGCCCTGGCGGTGATGCTCTGCGTGCTGGTCACCTCCTCACTGGCTGCCTATGCCTTTGCCCGGATGAGCTTCCCGGGGCGCGAGACCATCTTTCTGTTATTTTTGAGCATGATGATGGTGCCCATGCCGGTCTATTTAGTCCCCAGCTACGTGATCCTCTCCAAGCTGGGTTGGGTGGACACCTACTATGCCCTGATCATTCCCTGGGCTGCCCATGTTTTCAGCATTTTCTGGCTGCGTCAGCACTTTCGGACCATCCCCAACGACCTTTACGCCGCCGCCACTATCGACGGCTGTAGCCGGTTCGGGTTTCTCTGGCGGGTGGTGATCCCCCTGTCCAAATCCGTGCTGGTGGCCGTTTCCCTGTTCTCCCTTATCGGCAGCTGGAACAGTTTTATGTGGCCCCTGGTGGTGACCAACAGCGTCAACAAGCGACTTATCCAGGTGGGGTTGGCTTATTTCTCCACGGAGCAGGGCACCCAGTACACCTTGATGATGGCCGCAGCAGCCTTCTGCATCGCGCCGCTATTGGCCATCTTCTTTATTGCCCAAAAACAGATCATCTCCAGTTTTGCCCATAGCGGGTTGAAAGAGTGATATCCTTGACGTTGCCCGTTCGTCTGGGCCAGAGAACCCTATTTCTGGGAGAGTGATGTTATGATCAAAAAGAGCGTGGTTCTGTTATTGGTCCTGGCCTGCTTTTTTTCTGCGGCCGGATGCGGTAAAAAGCAGGAAGGGGAGGAAGGCAAAACCCTGGTGACCTTCTGGTACGGCTTCGGAGGTCCTCTGGGAGAGAGCCTGGACAGGATGATCGCGGATTTCAACGCCACTCATCCCCAGATCCAGGTCAGCGGAGTGAGCATGGGGCAATACGCGGCCCTGAGCCAGAAGATCATGGCCGCCATCGCCGCGAACAGCCCACCAACCCTGGCGCAGGTCTACGAGAACTGGACGGCCAACTTCATCGACGCCGGAGCCATCGTGCCTCTGCAAAAATTCGTGGATGGGCCCAATGGGCTTTCCCAGGAGGAGCTGGCGGACATCTTTCCCGTTTTTCTTGACGGGGGCACCTTCGCTGGCCAGTTGTGGACATTTCCCTTCAACAAGGGGCTTCCCGCTCTGTACTACAACAAGGAGATATTTCAGAAGGCCGGTCTTGATCCGGACCGGCCTCCGCAGACCTGGGAGGAGTTCCGGGAGATGGCCGCCAAGCTGACAGTGGATGCCGATGGCGACGGCAGGCCCGAGCAATGGGGCACTTCCTTCTCCATTCCCACCATTTTTGCCATGTTCCAGTTGATCCTGGTCCAAAACGGAGGTCAAATTATGAGCCCCGATGGGACTCAGTTCCTGTTCAACTCTCCCATCGGCGTCGACGCTCTGCAGTATCTCATGGATCTGGTGGAGAAGGATCGTGTGGCCTACATCGCCCCCGGAGCCTATGAGCATCAGACCGACTTCGTCGCCCGGAAAGCGGCCATGATCCAGGGGCACATCGTCTCGCGGAAGTACATGGAGCCTCAGCTGACCTTTGTACCCGGCATCGCTCCCATTCCCCGGGGAAAGAAGCCGG
>CBDUWG010000502.1:0-1578 GCA_965370845.1 uncultured bacterium | reverse complement strand
GCAAAGCGTTTTTTTCATCGGCTATTTTCTCTCTTTCATCAGTTGGATTGTTGCCCGATCTCCTGACCCAATTATACCCTATCTGCTTTTCTCAGTCAACAAGAAAATCCTCACTGATCTGCGAACGACCGCCATATCAATTGCAAAACGGCCCTGCCCAGATCGACAGGGACGGGTGCCACCCGGTTCTTTGGAAGCGGGTGGTCGCGGCACCCGGTTTAAAAGTGATCAACAATATCCACAAACTGCTTGTCTTGACTTTCCGGAGAGATTAAATTATATATATCAGTCATGATCGATGTTGAGATCAGTCGTTTCACCGGGAAGCTCGTCGGGGACTCCCAGATGAAAGCAATTCTCCACAAAACCTGGTTTCTCTTTGTTCTGTTTGGCGCCCTGCTGGTCTTCGGATGCGGAGACCGCCGGGTGACCGACACAGGGCCTGGGCCATCGACCTTTGTGCAGGCTCAAGGCCAGGCGGAGACCCTTGAGCTGGCCACCTGGAATATCGAGTATTTCCCGCAGACAAGTTCCACAGTGGAGCTGGTGGGCAAGATCATCGACGCTTTGGACATCGACCTTTTCGCCATCCAGGAGATCAACGACACCACCGCCTTTGCTGAGCTCCTGGACCAGTTGCCCGAATACGATGGCTTTTTCTCCGCGGACGAGTATTCCTGGGGATACCTTAAGACGGGGATCATCTACAGGCGATCCGTCGTGTCGGTGAGCCAGACCAGGCAATTGTTCGAGGACGACTGGTACGCCTTTACCCGACCGCCTCTGGAGACCCACGTGAAGGCCCAGAGGAATGGTTATAGCTTCGATTTCGTGCTCATCGTCATGCATCTGAAGGCCGGTCGGGATGCCGAGGACCTGGCCCGCAGGCGAGATGCCGCCGAGAAGCTGAAGGACTATTTAGATGACCAGATAGCCGCCTCTGTCGAGAAGGATTACATCGTGGCCGGTGACTGGAACGATGAGATCGACGATCCCCCCGGCGACAATGCTTTTACCGTCTTCGTTGACGATGGCCAGGACTATCAGTTTCTCACCGCTCCCCTGGCCGGCCAGTTGAATTTTTCCTCCTATCCTTCGTCCAGCTCCCTCATCGACCATATCCTCATCTCCCGGGATGCTTTTCCCGAATATCAGGGGGGATACACCAAGACCCTGCGGCTTGACGATGAGCTGTCCAATTACCTGAGCGAGATCTCCGATCACCGCCCGGTGATGACCGTTTTCCCTGTTTTTGGGGGGTAGCTGAAAATACCGCGATCGCATTGTGATCTAAGAAAGGGGCCACCCATTTGGGTTTGCCCTTTTTTTTGTAAGCGAGTTATGAGAGTTGAGAAAGGCGGATTCTAGATACTGGATTCTGGATACTGGTTAAGGCAAAACCAGAGACTGGAGACTAGAGACTGGCAAAGGCTAAGTGAATGGATTTTTCTTTATGCCTTGTGCTGCCGACTGCCTACTGCTACTGGGGTGGTGTGGGGGAGGGGCAAATTTACAATTTGAAATTTGCACTTTGCAATTTGAAATGAGTCTTTTTGAAGGGGGAAGTGTCCCCCTCGC
>CBDUWG010000501.1:0-1579 GCA_965370845.1 uncultured bacterium | reverse complement strand
AGTAGCGCCAGTAGCTTAACTGCACCTGGCCACTCTGGCTCAGATCCACCAGCGGGCTGAACAGGGTGGTCTTCCCGTCCCACACCTCGTGGAGGGCTCCCGCCCCGGTGACAAAACAGTATTCTCCCCAGGGGGGAGTGTGATCCGCGCCAGGTTGATACCCATCTCCCACCGGATCTCCCCTGACCCACATGCCGTCCTGGGCGTCATCGTCGGGAGCTCCATAAACCCAGCCACGGTTCTGTTCGGCGTCGCCGTAAAAGATCACATCCCCTACGGGAACGCTGAAACGGTAGTCACAGGACTCCAGCTCCGTGGTCACGAAGAGCTGAAAATAGATGATGGTGCCCGGAGAGAGACCCTCGTTCAACTGAACGCTGAAGTGAGGGGAGATGGAGCTGACGCTGGAGCGAGCCGGCATGTCCCCGAACTCGGCCTGATCGTCCAGAATTCCGACCCCCGGGGTTGCGGTGCTCAAGACAGCCGATACGCCTGCGGCCACCGTCTTGCCCATATTCTTTAAGGTAACCAGGAGGGTTGCTTTCTCGCCGGGATCCAGCCGGGTGTCGCCATCTCCCAGATCATCCTGGACACTGAAGCTCTCGTATCGAACTACCGGAAAGCGAGGTGTATATTCGATGAGATCCGTTGCGTTGCCTATCTGGCAACTGTTGTACTTGATGTAGAAAAAACCATCCAGGCCCCAATCTGTTCCCCAGCTGTTCTTACAAATCCAGGCTCCCTGGCCATCGCACATAGTCTCGTCCCACCCCACGATGAGGACACCGTGGTTTATGGGGTCATCCCCCTCGTGCTCATAACAGCCCTCCTGATAGTAGAAGAAATCGTTATAGACGGTCATGGTGGTAGCCACCGGGCCAACCTGGAGAGCTTCCTTGATAGCACTGATTGAATTGCTCACCGGATACCACGTGTCGATGTGGGCAACCTTCTCACAGTACTGCTGCTTGCACCATACGTCGTCCACGGCCTTATAGGGCATGCAATCCTCGCTGACGGCTCCGGGATCCTGACAGAGTTCATAGACCGTCGACATCCAGCCGCCATTACACCCATGGTTATGGGTGTTGCAGGATATCATCTGTTGTTCGGAAAGATCTTCTATCACACCGTCATAGATGAGGATCATGGCTTCAAAAGCTCCCACGGAGCAAAAAGCCCAGCAGCTTCCACAGGCCTTCTGGTTTTTTGCCCCGGTGACCCCGGCCATTTCCCGCCAGTCGTAAATCTCAGGAAAAGTGGCCCTGGGGCCCGGGTCGGGCCAGTAGGAGCGCTGCTCTCGGGTTTGTTCATACTCGGGAGGAGGGCGAAGACCCAGAAGCACCTCCCGCTCCTGGGCAGAAAGAGATGAGACGGATGTCTTGCCCGCTTGCCATAGATAGCCCTTTTGGTCGATCAGCCTCTGGATTTCCCTAAGCTCCCGCTCGTCGGCGAAGGAACCTCCTGGAGACACAGCGGTGGCCGCCAGCAGGAGCGCTCCAATGGCTATCACCCTTACCACAAAAATGAAACTCTCCCCTCTCATGAAGAACCTCCCTGAGAAAAAACGCCTGTATCC
>CBDUWG010000500.1:0-1584 GCA_965370845.1 uncultured bacterium | reverse complement strand
GTTTCCTCGCCTAGATATAGTGAAACGTAATTTTTGCAGTTATCCAGGTAGTAGCGCCAATCCTCGGTTTGCACCTCCAGGTGCTCTGGGGCCCAGTCATCGGATAGCCGCACCGCCTCATCGGGAGAGTCAACCACGATCACCTCGCCATAATCGCCCCATGAGGCGGCGGCCACCTCCCGGGTGGGCACCACTTCCAGCTGCCGCTCGACGTCGGCCATGACCTGGCGGGCCGTCTTTTCAGAAAGCGAGATCAAGCACTGCCGAGAGTTGGGGTCGTGTTCGGCTTGGCCCACGATATCGGCGGCCACGATCCAAGGATCAGCGGTGTCATCGCAAATCACCAATATCTCAGTGGGCCCGGCCAGAAGGTCTATGCCCACCTCTCCGTAGAGCTGGCGTTTTGCCTCGGCAACGAATTTGTTGCCCGCCCCCACCAGCACGTCCACCGGTTCCGAACCTTCAAGGCTTCCATAGGCCATGGCCGCCAGGGCCTGGACGCCTCCCAGGCAGTAGATTTCATCTGCACCGCCGGCGGCCATGGAGTAGAGCGTAGCCGGAAAGATGCCCTCGCCTTCCGAAGGCGGAGTGGCGGCCACAATTCGGCCGACTCCGGCCACCTTGGGAGTGATCACCGTCATATGCGCCGAAGCCAATAAGGGATAACGCCCCCCGGGAACGTAAGAGCCCGCCGAGGCCACGGGGATAATCTTTTGACCCAGATGCACCCCGGGCAGGGTCTCCACCTCAAAATCCTCCATCCGCTTCATCTGCTCCTGGGCGAAGCGGCGGATCTGGGCCTGGCAATAGTCGATGTCCTCGACCATGGAGGTCGGCATTTTCTTGCGGGCTTCCTGAATCTCATCCTGGCTGACCTTGAAGCTCCTGGGCTCCCAGTTGTCAAATTTTTTGGAGAAATAACGAATGGCCGGCTCACCCTCGTTTTTGACCCTTTCAAGGATACCCTGAACAATATCCCGTACTGTGCTCACGTCTTCTTGGGGCCGTTCCTTGGCTGTTTTTAAATAGACTGTCATATAGTATCTTCCTTTCTTTTGTGACGGCAGGCTGGTTGTTGCCCTGTCTTTGTTAATTCATAACCGGCGCGGCAAATCCGCACGATGGGTCTTCGGTTTCTGCATCTGGTGTCTCGGCCAGGCGTTTGTCCGGTTTGGGGCCGGTCCTATATCTAAGAGATCCCCGCCTTAAGAGCCGTTTCATACATGGCCAGGACATTTTCAGGCGGTGTCAAAGCCTGGATGTCGTGGGAGGGACCGAACAGGTACCCGCCGCCGCCCAGGTCGCCCATGACCCTTTCCACCTCTTGACGCACCTGCTGCTCGGTTCCAGAGGCCAGTACTTTTTGGACGTCGATGCCGCCCCAGAAGCACAGGTCGCGACCGTATTCTTGCTTGAGTTTTGCCGTGTCCATTCCCTTGGCGCTGGTCTGAATCGGGTTCAATATCTCCACGCCGGTATCGATGAGATGTGGAATGATGGGAAAAATTGCACCGCATGAGTGCTGGGCGACCTTGGCCTTGGAGTTGTTCCTGACCGCGTCGAATATACGGTTTTCATACGGCC
>CBDUWG010000499.1:0-1596 GCA_965370845.1 uncultured bacterium | reverse complement strand
TCCGGCGACGAGGTCCAGGTCGCCATCCCGGTTGATGTCCCCCAGCGCCACGCCAAAAAAGGTCGGCGTCGTTGCCAAACCGGCTATCGTCAGCGTCCAACCGGTTCCACCGATGCCTGTCCAGGCCCTGATGCCCAGCCCCTGGCCGACCGCCACGATGTCCAGGTATCCGTCATCGTTAAAGTCTCCCGTGTCCAGGTCGCCATAAACCCCTGTCACCGGCAGGCCGGTGCTTGCCTCATGCCAGCCAGCATTGATGAAGCGCCATGCCTGGATGCCACCGGACGCTCCCCGGCTGACGATCACGTCCAGGTCGCCATCATTGTCAATATCCGCCAGGGCCGGCGTGTGATAGTCGCCGGTTGTGGGTAAGTCCGGGTCTGTCCATGACGCCACATCAGTCCAGGTATTGCCCCCATCCCCGGCCCACAGTTGCAGGCCGTCGCCAGCCGTTGCCGCCACCACGTCCAGCTTGCCGTCATGATTAAAGTCGCCCACATCGGCACCCTGGTGTATCCCGCTGGTCGTGGGGGAAGCTATTTGCAGCCAGCCACCCAACGCATCGGGGACGCCATTGTCAACCCAGGCTTGCACGCCCGCGTTCTGACCGGCCGCGAGGTCCGGCATCCCGTCGTCGTTCCAGTCGCAGACAAAAGGCCGTGACCTCAGGTCGCCAGCCAGGTCGATAGCCGAACCATCCGACTCGACGGCCGAGTACCCGTTGAATACGGGCACGGCGTCGGTACCGGTATTGTAATAGGTCACGATCTGGCCGGCAGTGTTACCGAGAAGGAGATCCTTCGTCCCGTCACCATCGAGGTCCTCGACATGCGGGCTCGAACGGACGGCCGGGACGACGAGATCCACTGCGTTATTCTGGATCAACTCCACAGCGGTGAAATCCCAGGCAGCGTCGGTGCCTGTGTTCTTGTAGAGCATTACAAGTCCATCCTTGTTGCCGACGATGATATCTCGCCTGCCATCATTGTCCCAGTCGACGACAACGGGAGTCGTTCGCTGCCCCACATCGATGACCGTCTTCGAGCCGGCCGGGCCGACTGAAAGGAGTGTTCCGCCGTCGAAGGACGGATCGGCATCCGTATTGATATTGAGATAGAGCCTGATGTTGCCCTCGGCCTCGCCTACGAGCAGGTCCTTCCGGCCGTCCAGGTCCGCGTCGACCACGCGGGGGAATATGCCCAGTCAGCCGCCGCCGGGGCTCTGAAGATCCGATCCTTCCGACTGCGCGTAGAAATACCCGGTAAATTCAGGGTAGCCTGGAGTACCGCTGTTGAGGTAGACACGGACACGGCCGAACCCGGTGAGCCCGCTCCCCTCTCCCACCACGAGGTCCTTCAGGCCGTCGTCGTCCCAGTGCACAAACGAGGGTACCGAGTAACCGGGTACCCATATATCTGCGCTGCCCGCCTGGACGATCTGTTCGGGACCCGGAACAAGGCCTGCAGCTGAAGCGGATGCTGCGATTGAAAGCAGAAAGACGGCCGAAACTGAAAATACATGCAGGGTCCTGGTGAATCTGTTCATAGCTACGCACTCCCGGAGATGTAAATGTGCGGCAAGAGGCATGACATTCAA
>CBDUWG010000498.1:0-1600 GCA_965370845.1 uncultured bacterium | reverse complement strand
CGCAACAACATTATGAGCCCTCCTTCGGCATCGGCCTGGTGATGGGGTTGACCCTTTACGGGAGCACATTTTTCTGGATCGCCTGGGCGACTTTTCCCGGCGCCCTGGGGGCCATCGCCTTCCTGGCCCTGTATCTTGGCCTGTTCGCCCTGATCTTTCGCTTTGTCCTTCAAAGGTGGGGTTTGATTGCTCTTTGGGCCTTCCCTTTTTTCTGGACGGCCATGGAGTATCTGCGGTCTCTGGGGCAGCTCGCCTTTCCCTGGACCTCCATATGCTATTCGCAGACGGAGTACCTGCCCCTGATTCAATTCGCCAGTCTCACCGGACCATATGGCGTCTCATTTTGGCTGGCAATCATCAACGTAGTAATCTTCTGGACTCTGTATCGCTGGCGGCGAGGGAAGTGCGTGCTTTTTTTCCTCGTCCCCCTATTTTTATTTCCTTATATATACGGGAAAAGGGCCATTCCCGAGAATCCGTTGCCCGGTGATCTCAGTGTTGCCATCATTCAGCCGAACATAGACCCCGACGTCAAGTGGGATTCTCGATTTATCGAGCACAACTTTGATGTGCTCATCGACCGGACCCGAGAGATTGAACCGGAAAACACAGATCTGGTGATATGGCCGGAGACGGCTACGCCGTGTTATCTTGTACGCCAGAGAAAATATTATCAAAGAGTTCGCGATTTGGTGGACGAGTTGGGAGTGCCTCTGTTGACCGGGTCTCTGGACTATACTAATCTTGATAATGAGCAGAATAAATATTTTAACTCGGCCTTCTTTTTCGTTCCCGACCGCCCTGAAATTCAACAGTATTCCAAGATGAAACTGGTTCCCTTCAGTGAGAAGATTCCTTACGACGAGAGGATTCCCTTTCTGCAGAAGATCAACATGGGCGAGGCCGATTTCACCCCGGGTCAGGATTGGATCATCTTTCACCACCCCCGGGGAAAGTTTGCTGCTCTGATCTGCTTCGAGTCGATTTTTCCTCAGTTGGCCAGAGAATTTTGCCGCAGGGGGGCGGAATTTCTGCTGATCATCACCAACGACGGATGGTTCGGCAAAACCCCAGCTCCTTTTCAGCATGCTCAGATCGCCGTCTTTCGAGCCATCGAGAATCGTATCGGCATTGCTCGCTGTGCCAATACCGGGGTATCCATGGTCATCGACCCTTTCGGGAGGGTCAGTAACAGAACGGCCATTTTCGTGGAGAGAACCGTCACGGCCGGGCTTTCCCTCCGCAGAGGGAGCACATTTTATAATCGCCACGGTGAATGGCTGAGTTGGGCCTGTATTGGAGTAACCGCCGTGTTTCTTATCGTTGGGTCTTTTCGAAGGAAGAGATTGGAGCTTTTTCGAGGACCGTGATGAAATCGCATAGTAGACAGAAATTTCAAGGTGATTCCAGAGTCAAGCTGTATTTCTGTGCGGGTCTCTTGTTTATCATGACCCGATTTGTTGGATTTATGATCCCATCAGGCTGCGCCGCTGTGGGAGACTGGACCACTTTTACCAATGCCAACTTCGTCCGGGACCTGCAGATTTTGGAGGATGATCTCTGGTGTGCCACCTCTGGAGGGGTCCTCAAATTGGAAGTG
>CBDUWG010000497.1:0-1623 GCA_965370845.1 uncultured bacterium | reverse complement strand
GGTCACTGTCGGCAAAGGACAGCGAATAGGCATTTTCTCCGGCAGTGGAATTGGTGCTTACCAATAAGGGGCAGTGTGCTGGAGCGATTCTGTACAATCTGGAAACCGAGGAGTATTTCGTGGTTCATGCCAAAGCCACGGTACTGGCCACGGGTGGCTCCGGCAGATTGCATATGCAGGGCTATATGACCACCAACCACTATGGCGCTACAGGAGATGGACTTATTTTGGGCTATCGGGCCGGGGTGAAGCTGCGTTTTCTGCATAGTGTGCAGTATCATCCCACCGGGGCCGTTTTTCCAGAGCAGGCTGAGGGCTTGCTTATCACCGAGAAGTTCCGGGGAGCTGGCGCCAATCTGGTCAACGTCGACGGCGAGCAATTCGTCTACGAGCGCGAACCAAGGGACGTGGAGGCGGCGGCCGTCATCAGGGAATGTTCCCCGGACAGAGGCAAAGGCGTGCCCACCCCCACGGGCAAATTTGGCGTCTGGCTGGATTCGCCGATGATCGAGCTGCTTCAGGGCCCGGGGACGGTCAAACGGGAATTTCCCGGCAAATGCATCCTGTTCCGGCGTTATGAGATCGACATCTCCAAGGAACCGATGCTGGTGCATCCCACCCTGCATTACCAGAATGGAGGTCTGGAGATTGATGAAAGTTGCCAGACCAGCGTTCCAGGTCTGTTTGTGGCCGGCGAGGTCTCCGGGGGGGTGCATGGCGAGAATCGGCTGATGGGCAATTCTCTGCTGGATGTGACCGTCTTCGGAAGAATTGCCGGAAAGAACGCTGCCAAGTATAGCCGCGCCAAGTCGCCCAGGGGAAAGCCGACTCTAGAACATGTTATCCGTTACAATCGGGAGTTGGAAAAGGCCGGCGTGAAGACAGATCGTATTGCTCCCATGCTTTTGCCTGATTACAGCAATCCCGAGGTGAGAAAGAGGCAGCTAACGACCCAATATCAAGGGACCCTACGTTAAGCAACGGCAGTTCAACGATAAAAAAGGCAGGAAGTATGGCAAAGCTAAAAGTTGCTCTTTATTGGGCGGCCAGCTGTGGGGGATGTGAGATATCGATTCTGGACATAGGGGCTAAGATTCTGGATTTTGCCGCCGGGGCGGAGATAGTTTTCTGGCCTTGTGCCATGGATTTCAAATATCACCATGTGGAGGCCATGCCCGATGGGAGCATTGATCTGACCCTGTTTAACGGTGCTATTCGCACGGCGGAGAACGAGCACATGGCCAAGTTGTTACGGCGCAAGAGCAAAGTGCTGGTGGCCTATGGCTCCTGCGCCTACGAGGGCGGCATCCCAGGCCTGGCCAACGTGACCGATCGAGAGGGCATTTTCAAACGGGTCTACGATACCACACCAAGCACCAAAAATCCCAAGGGAATCAGGCCCCAGACCAAGACAAAGGTGCCCGAAGGTGAGCTCCGCCTGCCCGAGTTCTTCGACACCGTCAAAACTCTTGCCCAGATTGTGGATGTGGACTACTTCGTTCCTGGTTGTCCCCCTACAGGGGAACGAACCTGGGAGGTTTTGGAGGCTATTTTGGGCAACAATTTGCCCGAGAAGGGCTCTGTGGTGGGTGCCGGCCAGAAGACCGTCTGCGATGAGTGTCC
>CBDUWG010000496.1:0-1626 GCA_965370845.1 uncultured bacterium | reverse complement strand
ACAGAGATGAAATTGCCCCCGGAGTTGGCCACAAAAATCCGGCCATCGTGGGCCAGCAGATCAAAGGGATCGCTGCCCACGATGGCTGTTCCCAGCACCTGCTGGCCGTCCAGATCAAGGGCCAGGATCTTATCGCTGGACGCGTCGCTAACATAGAGCCGCCGCGTGGCCTCATCCACTCGCAGGTGGCCGGGCCAGCAACCCAGAAGCACATCGGCCTCCTTGGTCAGGGTCTCCATGTCCAGAACAGAGAGATCGTTGCTCTGGCGGTTGGCCACAAATCCCTTTCGAAAGTAGGGGTTCAGATACACGCTGCGCGGATTTTTGCCCACCCGAATGGTGTCCATCACCTCGCTGGTCGAACCATTCACCACCCAGATCTCCTGCCCTTCATCGTTGGTCACGTAGATGCGCTCCTGGTAAGAATCAGCATCGATGCCCCAGGGTTTTCCGCCCACGTAAATATAATCCAAAAGCCCACCACCCATCCCATCCACGACCAGCATAGTTCCATCATCGTAACAGGTGGCATATACTTTATCGGTAGCCTCATCGACGCAGATACCCCTAAGCTTTTCGTTCACCGGGATTGAGCTGTGCAGACTATTGCTAGATCCGTCGATGATGGAGACCGCCTTGCCGGAATGGCTGGCCACGTAAACACGATTGGCCATCTTGTTCACGCAGATGCCCAGCGGCTCCTGGGGAACGGGGATATTTCCCACCTGATAGATGTCGTGATCTGCGGTGTAGCGAACATTGTAAACCGCCACGCAGTCGGCGCCGAAGCAGGTCACGTACAGATAGTCGGTCTCCTCATTCACGCAGATGCCCCGCGGCCCATCGGGCGTGGAGATTGTGTCATGAATGGTATTGTACAGGGCATCCAGAACGAACACCCGGTCGTGGCCATAGTCGGTGACAAACACATAGTTGTAGCTGGGGCTGTCGTGGATGCAGATCCCGTATGGTTGCCCACCGAGGTGGATGACCTCCTGTACCCGGCCGATATTCCCATCGATCACCGTCACGTTGCTGCTCTGCTGGTTGGCCACGTAGACCATGTTATATTCGTCATTGACGCAGACCGAGACCGGATAAAGGGCGTTCCCCTGAAGAGGTGCCAGCCGGATGGTATCCACAATGGCAACCTGAGCCCGGGGGCGGGCCGGAAAGAGAATGGTCAGCGCCGTTATGATGGTCAAAAAAACTATGCGCACCGTATAAACCTTCTGGAAAGAGGTTAACGCAGCAGGACCATCTTTCTGGTGTGCCGGAACGGACCTGCCTCCACGCGGCAGAAGTAGATGCCGCTGCCCACCGATCCACCCTTCTGGTCCGTTCCATCCCAGATGAGCTGATATTCGCCGGCGCCCAGCTTCCCTTTGAGCAGCGTTTTCACCCTCTGGCCGTGGATGTTGTAGACCTCCGCTCTGGCCGGCACGGGCAGATGACCCCTGTACTGAGGGTTGTAAATGGGGATGGCCAGCAACAGGTGCGTGACGGCATTGAAGGGGTTCGGGTAGTTCTGGGTCAGGCGAAAAGACAGAGGCCGCGAAGGTGAACGGCCCGCTGGCTCCTGTGTCTCGCCGCTGAGCACATCGCAGGTGATGCTCACATCGTCCA
>CBDUWG010000495.1:0-1628 GCA_965370845.1 uncultured bacterium | reverse complement strand
GGTTTTATTTTCGTCTTTCATCTTGCCTGCCTCCTTAAATGGGCAGTATGTTAATCTGGTGATTGTATAATCTATTCTATACTAAATTGTTGCCCCGCAGAGGCTCCAGCCTCTGCGGAAGAATATGATGCTTTGAACTGGCCAGACGCCTGTTTTGCCTATGCAACGTCCTGCTCTGACCGCAAAGACTTTTTGCAGTACTTCAGGCGTCTCGCCTGAAGACCAAATCTCCTTTCAACCGCCTCACCTTGTATGTCTACCATAACAGTGCTAATTTTCACGGGCGAGGTGACCTCGCCCCTACAGCAAGACCTGACGGCTAACGTTCTTTGTCAATCACCTAATTTATTTCCATACATGCGGGCATGGCATGCCGTGCCCCTACTTCCGCATGTCGGATGTCGTTTATCGGCCTCGAAATGCGTTACGTGGGTCGGGTTGTCGGGGATCGGAGTGCGGAACCTTTTGAACTCGGAGCGCGGAGCCTTTTGAACTAGGAGCTGGGAACTCGGAGCTCGGAGTCCCCACCCCTCTTCATTTACTCTTGATTTCCTCAGCTCCGCGTTCAGCACTCCACATTCCGCGCTCAAATCGTTCCGAGCTCCGAACTCCGCGCTCTTTTTGCTCTCTCAACTCTCATCCACCTTCAGTCTAATTTTAAATGTGGTTCCCTCGGTTCTATCCACCTCAACCTTCCCATGAAGCTGGTCTTCCACCAAAATGGTGACGATGTGCAGCCCCAGGAACTCCGTTTTCCTGAAATCAAAACCCTCCGGCAGGCCAATCCCGTTATCACTGACTATCAGCTCCACTTCGCTCTTGTTTATCGGGTGAAGTGATATTTTTATTTTACCTTCTTGGCCTTCGGGAAAAGCATGCTTCAGGGCATTGGAGACCAGCTCGTTGATGATCAATCCACAGGGAATGGCAACATCGATTCCCAGAGAGACATCCTTAACAGCTATCTTTAACGCAATTTTGCCTTTATCAACGCCATGAGCCCGATAGAGAGTTTTTAACAAGTCCCGAATATAGTCCTTGAAGTTGACGTGTGCCAGGTCCTTCGATTGATACAGCTTCTCGTGGACAAGGCTCATGGATCTTATCCGGTTCTGCAGCTCTCTGAATATTGCCAGGTCCCTTTTATCCCGGATATCTGCGGTTTGAAAGTTTATCAGGCTGGAGATGACCTGCAAATTGTTCTTGACCCGATGGTGGATCTCACGGAGGAGCATTTCTTTTTCTTGGAGGGATGCTTCTATTTTCTCCTCCGCCCGCTTGCGCTGGGTGATGTCGCGGGCGATCCCCTGGATGGCGTAGGGCTGGCCTTCACGAAAGATCAACGATGATTTGATCTCAACATCGACAAAGGTGCCATCTTTGCGTTTGAGCCTGAATTCTGCGAGCTCTTTCTGGTGGCCAAACTCCTTTATCTCCTTCGTGATGCGCAGCGCGCGCTGTACCTCATCAGGGGGGAGCAGATCGGTAAATGTGAGCGAGCTGATCTCGTCCCGTTCATAGCCGAGCAGGTTGAACGCAGCGGGGTTGGCATCGCTGAAACGGCCTTCGAAATCATGGAGGAAAACACAATCCAGCGACCGATCGAAGAGAGCCCGGTAGCGCTCATC
>CBDUWG010000494.1:0-1632 GCA_965370845.1 uncultured bacterium | reverse complement strand
AGATGTCGACCATTCACCTCAATATGACTGAACCGGGCGCTAAATCCGGATCGAAGGAGATCATCTGGAATATCACAAAGATCAACGCAGATAGCGTATGGGGCCTGGGCTATACCGGGGACGGCATCATCGTTGGAGCCCTGGACACCGGCGTGAACTACAACCACCTGGATCTGCAGGATCACATGTGGGACGGATCGGCCTTCGGGCTTTACAACCACGGTTACGATTTTATCAACGGGGACGTGGACCCAATGGACGACGACTACGTCAGCCCCGGTCACGGCACGCACACCGCCGGCACAATCGCCGGTGACGGCACGGCCGGAAGCCAGGTGGGGGTGGCTCCCGACGCCATCATCATCGCCTGCAAGATCTGGGACGCGGCCGGCTACGGCACGCAGAGCGCGGCCTGGTATGCCATGCAGTACTGCCTCACCTGGGGAGCCGACCTGCTGAGCATGTCCGGGGGATGGTCCCATCAGACATCCGACATGTGTTCCTGGAGGGAGAAGTGCGACATGTTGCTGGCAGCGGGCGTCATCTTCGTCACCTCGGCGGGAAATGGCAACCCTAATCCGCCTCCTGACCACCTCCCCGTACCCAACGACATCAGCACCCCTGCGGACGTGCCGGCGCCCTGGTATCCATCGCCCAACCCCGGGGATGAGCATCACAGCTCCATCCTGGCCATCGGAGCCACCACCTCTGCCGACAACATCTGCAGCTTCAGCAGTTACGGACCAACCGAGTGGGATGTGACCTGCACCGGCCATGACTACGACGACTATCCCTATCCCCCGGGACTTCTCAAACCGGACATGTGCGCCCCGGGCCAGGGCATCAAGTCCCTGGCGCACGATAACAACTCCGGGTATCGCGGCCCCTTCGGGTGGAGCGGCACCTCCATGTCCTGCCCCCACGTTTCCGGCACTATAGCCCTGATGCTGGAGAAAAACCCCGATCTGACCCCAGTTCAGATAGACAGCATTCTGGAGATCACCGCCGTGGAGCTGGGCGCTGCCGGCAGAGACTCTCTGTTTGGCGCCGGCAGGATCGACGCCCTGGCGGCTGTGGAGGCCACATCCGCAGGCGGAGCGCCGCCGGAGGCTCCCGATAACGTAGTTGCGCAGGTAGTCGTCAGGCACCTTAACCACCTCGATTTATCGTGGTCACCAGTAACCAAGGACACCTCTGGCGGCTCAATCATCGTCGAGTACTATGTCGTCTACCGGGACACGGACCCCGAGGGTACCATGGACTCCCTTAACGCCACATCTGACACCACCTATATCGATAGCGGCGCCATTGGAGACACACTTAACAACTATTTCTACACGGTCAAGGCCGTGGATACTGGAGGCCAGAAGTCCTCGGAATCAAACATGGTCGGCGAATTCGACATCTTTTTAATCACCGGAGAGTAACCCCTCTTCCGTCTTGTTGAACCCCATAAGTTCAGCAAGAGCTGCCGGCTGTGCTATAACAAGCAGGATGATATCTTCAAAGCCGTCGGGCGTCCGAATCTCTCGGCGGCTTTTGTGTGAGACTGGATTCTGGATGCTGGATACTGGATTCTGGATACTGGATTCTGGATACTGGATTCTGGATACTGGATTCTGGATACTGGAT
>CBDUWG010000493.1:0-1638 GCA_965370845.1 uncultured bacterium | reverse complement strand
AACAGGCTGATCATGGCCGCCGCCGACTCACCGGCCTTTGCCTCCAGGGCACCGGTCGGTCTGCTGAGAATTCTGCCCTGCTTGTCCCGCTTGACCCGCATGTCCTTGGAGCCATTGTCGTCGTTGATGACCAGGATATTACCGCTGGTCACCTCCATCTTGAAATCCTCTGTTTCCGTCGGCTCGTCCACAGTCACGTTCCGGGTGATGGGCTTGTGCTGATAGGCGGTTACTCTAAAAACATAGTCGAAGTAAGGAAGTATCGCGGAATAGGCCCCACCCGCCAAGGAGTCGGAATAGGCGGTGGTGTACAGGCTCATATCATCGGAGCGGTAGATCTTCAGAGTGGCGTTCAAGGGAGTACCTGTTCCTGTCTCATAGCAGATGCCCGAGACGGTGCCGCTGGGAGCCGGGGTTAGGATCACGTCGTGGACATTGGCCCCGTACATCACCTGGGTGGTGTTGCTATAATCCAGATAGCCGAATTGCCTGCTGTACACGTCATAGAGGCCCACAGCCAACTGGCCGGGCACGGTGTAGATGCCCGAGGCTTCGCTGACCACGTTGAAGACCGGACTGGCCATACTGGTGTCGGCCCCGTGATTGTAGCCTTTCACCCTGACCGATGCCAGGGAATCTCCGCTATCGCCGTCCACCACGGCCCCGGAAAGGGTACCGTAGACACTGATGCACGGTATGTTCTCCACGTAGACGTTGTACCCTGATTTGGCGATGGCGCCCTTGACCACGCCGGTGGAGGTGGGCGTCACGCCCATGTCCACGCTATCGCCCACCGCGGTGGTGCTGGTGTCCACGCCGCAGCCCTGGGCGATGAGCTCAAAGCCCGTCTGGTCGGAGATGCCGGTCATGATACCTTCGTAGTACGGAGTCAGGGTGTCGATCAGCCCAACGGCGGCCACCTCGACGAAGATGTCGGCGAAGGCAAAATCCGAGGCCTCAATAACGTGAATGCTGCCTGTGAAGGTGTCAAAGGCCTCCTTTTCACCAATCACCGTCAGCTCCTCACCGTACGGTGCATCGATGTTGAAGACCTTCTGGCCGGAGGAGTTGGTCAGACCGGAGAGGGAAACCCCCCAGCCCTCGATGGTCACCAGGACGCTATCAACGCCGACGCCAGCCGTATCTTGCAGGGTGATAGTGACATCCGTGGGCACGTTGACCTGGATGGTATCCGGAACGACGCTGCCGGCGAACTCATTTTCCGGTTTATCCGGCTTGTGTCCTCCGTAATTGTTGCTGATGGGGTTCGGCACAGGCGAGGTCCAGTCCGTCTGCGCGAAGGGGCAGTTGGGATCACCGTAGACGACATAGCGCAGAGTGGTGTCCGGGCCCTTGCCGGCCGGCGTCATCAGGTCCGAGACGCGGGCGGTGGCATACATGGCCGCCTCGCCGGCGGTGTAACCCTCGTTGGTCACCATGTGGACCCATATGTTCCACCACCAGCCGGAGCCGTCGAAGCTGACCGAGCTATAGCTGCCGATGGAAACGGTGCCGCCGTGCTCCAGTAGCACCTCGTTCATGTATCCATCGGCCATGCCACAGGCGTTGTAGGCGATCATCATGCCGTGGGCGTTCTCCAGATCCGAGTCCAGATCGGACTGATAGTAATCGCCCCCA
>CBDUWG010000492.1:0-1640 GCA_965370845.1 uncultured bacterium | reverse complement strand
AGTTCTGAGAGTTCTGAGAGTTCTGAGAGTTCTGAGAGTTCTGAGAGTTCTGAGAAGTATGAGAGTTGGGAGAAGTATGAGAGTTGGGAGAGAATGGCAGTGGCAATAGCAATGGCAATGAAAAGATAGTAGGCAGGAGGCAGTCAGCGGGAGGCAGTTCCCTACCCCACCCCCTTTTGACTCACTGATTCTATCTGAGTAGCGGAGCATTCTGCCTACTGCCAACTGCTTACTGCCGACTGGTGGGGTTGTTGGGGGAATGGGCACATTTAAAATTTGCACTTTGCAATTTGCAATGATGTTTTATCGAAAGGAGGCCGTCTGTGGCTCATGCTTATACGCCAGGATTGAGGGTCGCCGAGAGAACTTTGCTTCGCAAGGAGCGCCGGCTGCCCCTTCCGGGGACGGTGACGGTTAAAGAAGGTGACCAGGTCAACGCGGATCAGGTGGTGGCCAAAACCGATCTGCCTGGCAACGTACAGCCCATCAACGTGGCCAACCTGCTGAGCATTGAGCCCGTGGATATCAAGGAGTTCATGCTCAAGGAAGAGGGCGATGCTATCGAGAAAGACGAGTCCCTGGCCCGCAGCGCCGGTTTCTTCGGCATGTTCAAGAACACCTACAAATCCTCGGTTTCAGGAACGGTGGAGAGCATCTCGGATGTAACCGGCCAGGTACTTATCCGCGAAGCACCTATCCCTGTAGAGGTGCAAGCTTACATCGATGGGGTGGTGACCGAGGTTTTCTCCAATGAGGGAGTTGCCGTGGAGACGACGGCCGCCTTCATCCAGGGAATCTTCGGGCTGGGCGGCGAGGCCTACGGCGAGCTGGCCATGGCCTGCTCCAGCCCCGATGAGGTTCTCACCGCGGCCGGGATCGACGAGGGATGCCGGGGGAAAGTGCTGGTGGGAGGCTCTTTAATAGAGTTGACCGCATTACGCAAGGCCGTTAAGTTGGGTGCAAAAGGGGTGATTGTGGGCGGATTCAACAACCAGGACGTCAAGGAAATCCTGGGGTACGATTTGGGCGTGGCCATCACCGGCGCCGAGGACATGGGCACCACGCTGATGATCACCGAGGGCTTCGGCAAGATCCGCATGGCCAATAGAACATTCCAGCTGTTGAAGAGCCTGGAGGGCAAGAGGGCCTCCATAAACGGCGCCACCCAGATCCGGGCGGGCGTCATTCGTCCGGAGGTGGTTATTCCTCTGCAGAAGGCAGTCGATAAGAAAGAGGCGCAGGAAAAGCGCGCCGCCAGCGAAGGTTTGGTCATCGGCAGCCAGGTTCGGCTTATCCGGCAGCCCTATTTCGGCATGATGGCCGAGGTGACCGGCCTTCCCGCTCCGCTGCAGGAGCTGCCCACCGAGGGCAAGGTGCGAGTGTTGGAGGTGAAGCTGGAGAGCGGCGATAAAGTCATCATGCCCCGGGCCAACGTGGAGCTCATCGAAAGGTAGGGAGTGCGGGCGGATGGCGAGCTCTCTGAGAATTGGTGGGCATTTCTGAGACAGCTAAGAGATAAGGCGGTCCGCGAGAGGGCCGCCTTTTTGTTTGGGGGGGGGGAACAATCAAGGTTTTAATAATTTTAGTGATTCTGGGATTTGCGGCCTTATAAATTTAAAAGGGCTATAATATGGTGGGTT
>CBDUWG010000491.1:0-1654 GCA_965370845.1 uncultured bacterium | reverse complement strand
AAAAGCATAGTGGACGGGATCCCGGTAAAAATCCTCCAGAAACGGGTTTTCCTCTACCTCTTCCAGGACCATCCGGGCATTCATCCTCTCGGCCAACAACTTGACCAGACTGGTTTTGCCGACACCGATGACACCCTCAATAACCACGTAATTCGACTCAGTCATGTTCTGATTTCCCTCGGGGTCGATAGCGCCAAACCCTCTTCGTGTCGCCTGTGCAGGCCAACAACTCGGCCATGCTCTTCCCCCGCTGTGGGTGCACCACAGACGGAGCGATCTCAACCAGGGGTACCAGCACAAAAGCCCTATCGGCCAACTCCGGATGGGGAACGATCAAATCTGGCTGATCGATGAGCTTATTGTCGTAAAGGAGCAAATCCAGATCGATGCATCGGGGCCCCCACCGCGAGATCCTCTGGCGGCCCATACGCTTCTCGATGGACTGTAAAACGGTCAGCAGGTCCTGGGGCGAGTACTCAGTGGACAGCTGCACTACGGCGTTTAAAAACAGGGGCTGATCCTGAACTCCCACCGGCTCCGTCTCATACAGCGAAGAAGAGCGCAGGATCTCCATTCCCTGATCCTGCCGAAGAAGATCCAATGCCTGTTGGATCTGGGCCTGACGATCATTTAAGTTTGACCCCACACCCACGAAAACGATGGCGATGGGAAACCTCCTCGATTTACTCCGCGGAGAGCTCCACCTCCACGCAGTCCAGCCTTCCGGGAAGAGGGGGCTGGGGTTTGCGCACTCGCACCAGCATTTGCTCAGGCTGATATCGTCCGGCAATAGCGGTGAGGATAGCCCGGGCAAGAGCCTCCAGAAGCGAGAACTCCCCCTCCACCACCACCTCCTCCACAAGACCGTAGATCTCTCCGTAATCGATGGTTTGAGAGAGATCATCGGAAACGGCAGCCCGGTGCAGATCCAAGGAGATCTCCACGTCAACCTCCAAGATCTGGCCCAGCTCCCTTTCTGCGGCCGTCACCCCGTGATGGGCATAAAAGGCCATGTTCAGTAGACGAATGACACCCATATTCATTCTGTAGTGGGGATGAAAAAGATCCATAGGGAAGCGGCTGTTGATGTGGACATCAACTCCGCGCAGCCTGGCGTTTCCGTTTCCAGGTGAAAGCTTGCTCTTTGATCCGCTCCAGGGCCAGCTGGAGACGATCATCGGGCACTGTCAGGGAAATACGCACATAGCCCTCGCCTCCCTCGCCAAACCCGCTTCCCGGAGTGACCAGAATCCCTGTGCGCCGGAATAACCGGCGAGAAAAACCCAGGGAAGTATAACGACCGGGGACAAGCGACCATATAAATGGAGTAGCTTTGGGCCGGTGCAATTTCCACCCCAGATCTCGAAGCCCCTGGACCGCCACATTCCGTCTGCTGGTGTAGCTTTCCCTATGGGGAGGTACCAGGGAGAGAGCTCGTCCGGCTGCCTTCTGGAGAGCCGGCGAGGGTCCCGCAAAAGCACATCCCCTCGCCGCCGCCAGCCCGGCGATGATCTGCCGATTGCCCACCGCAAATCCAATTCGCCATCCGGCAAGGTTATAATCCATGGATAGGGAATAAAGCTCTATGCCCACTCCTTTGGCTCCGCGGGCCTGCAAGAAGCTGGGGGCCTGGTATTCGTCGTAGGTCGTCTGA
>CBDUWG010000490.1:0-1655 GCA_965370845.1 uncultured bacterium | reverse complement strand
GAACTCGTAGAGCCGATTGTAGGCATCGTTGTCGCTGACCACGAAGAGCTTCTTGATATAGTGACCGATGGTGGGCAACCCGGTGGGCGAGGTCTGGTCCTCGGTCACGGCCGTCTGGGCGGTATAGGCGCTGTCGATCCCTAGAGAGGTGTGCTTGTCCAGACCCTCGACGCCCAGCTGGTTGAGCTTCTCCAGGGCCAGCACGGCGGCGGCGATCTTGATGGAACTAGCCGGATAGAAATAAGCTCCCGGGTTCACCCGGAAGGAATGGGTCCGAAAATGCGGCCTGTTGTCCTGGTCACGATCGATCTGGGTGTAGAGGATCTGGACCTGGTGTTTGTCGAGATTCTCCAGCACCTGGCCGAACAGGTCCGGCCGCGAGTGTAACAGCTGTTCGATCAAGCCATCTTCCTCGCCCCAGACAGAGCCCGAAAATATACCGGCAAGAACAGACATCGTGATCAAAACACCCTGGAAAATTTCCCCGCGCCTCAAATTTCGAAGCCCCCATCTGCTCAAGGTTTCAATTCCCTGTAAATAGTTCTGAACATCTCTATTCGAACGCCCGAAATCCAATCTTCTTGTACAGCCGCTGTGCCGGAACATTCCCCTCGGTAACCACCAGGTGAAGCTCTTTGTGCCCGCGGACAAACAAAGCATTGATGCTCTTTTTGAGCAGGAAAGTGCCCAGGCCCTGCTTCTTGAAATCCGGATGGGTCATGGAAAAAGCCAACAGAGGTGCTTTCAGCTCCTCTGACCAGGTGATCACACAGGCGGCGAGAGCCTGTCCTTTCTTCTCTGAAACAAAAGAGCAGTCTTTCAGAAAGGGACCATATTTACCATCGAGGGTGCCGTGAATCTCCGAAATGGCATCTTCTATGGTCTTTCCCTCATAGTCGATTGTGTCCCGGTAAGACTCCAACATGAGTCTGCTCAGGGTGGGGATATCCTCCTCGGAGATGTTCCGGCAGCTCCATCTCCTCTCCACTTTCTGCTCTTCAAGAAGCAGCTTCATCTTTACTCTTGATCTGGTCAACGATTCACCCCACCATCTCCTCATCCCCTGGCCCCCAGGCCGGATCTACGATGCACAAAAAAACCAGGTCATCCAACCCGGTATTCTGAATTTGCTGAACGGAGTTGGGCGGGATGTAGATCGCCTGTCCGGCAGCGACCTCTGCTCGCTCATCGTCGACGTGCATCACGCCTGTCCCCTCCATTATATAGTAGACCTCTGAGCTCTTCAGCCTGTGGGCCAGAGTAATGTCGCCGGGCCTCACGATGGCGTGAGCCAGGCTGTAGTTCACCCGGACCGCGTCCTTCAGAGGATTGAGCAACTCCCGGAGGATGGACCCGTCGCCGGCCACCATCTGTTCACATGTTTTTAGATCTTTGATGTACATGCTTCCTCTTTGTGGATGCTGGATGAAGAGCCGAGACTAGAGATTCGTGAATCGTTAACAGGAAAAACCGATCCTTGATTCTGGATCCTGGTTGAAAGGACAGAACCGATCCTTGATCCTCGATCCTGGATCCTTGTTAAAGCAAAGATAATTCAAAAGCAGAGACTCGAGATTCGGTCGTTTTTCGGGGTCCGGGGTTCGTGAAACTGCCGACTGCTTACTGGTTTTCTATTGCCATTGCTATTGTTATTG
>CBDUWG010000489.1:0-1667 GCA_965370845.1 uncultured bacterium | reverse complement strand
ATGACCTCGTAACTGGTCAGGTTCGACATCTCCGTCACGCCGTAGTACTCGCTGATGTCTGCGGTGAGGACCACCTCATCGCCCTGATTGGGCGTCTCGGTGTTCTGAAATATGAAGATACCGCTCCAGGCGGTGTCGGCATCCTGTATCCAGAAGTCGTTGAAGCCGTCGGCTATTCCCATCTGGGTGACGATCCCGCGGGTGATCTTCGTCTGGGTGTTGTAGGGGGATGGGTAGCAATCGTCTCCGGTTCCCGGGGTGGTCACGTTGAACTGGATCTCGGGGATGGTCAGGGTGTCGGAGGGCGGCGGGCAGGTGGTCTGCGTGAAGGAGGCGTCATCGAAATACAGGGTGGTGTGTGTCCAGTTGGTGTCGGCGTTTTGATCGTACATGCGGATCTCGCAATGAGCGTAGACGGCTCCTAAGGGGGCCGTCTGTGACCCGGTGGTCAACTGCTGCCAGGCGGCTAGGTCAGTCGTATAAATAGTTGATAAATAGCTGCCCACGATGGTGCTGTCGTCGGCGGCGAACCAGCGGATGCCCACCCTGGCCCGGCCGTAAAAATCATTGTCATAGGCGTAACAGCTGAACGTATAACATGATTCAGCGACGGGAATGGTCACCGTCTGCTCCAGCCAGCGGGTATAAGTGGTGGAACAGGTGAAGGCCACGCTGTCGCTGCCTGTGCGGACCGTTCCGCTCTCCTGGGCCGCGACCAGCAGCGTGTCGTCGGAGAGGGCCCAGTTGTCCGGGGGGCCGCCTGGGCCGGCGGTCCAGGTCTCAAAACCCTCGTTGGTCAACAGCTCCTGGGCCATGGCGTAACCGCTCAGACCCAGAACGCACAGAGCAACCACCAGAACTCCAAACATTTTCTTGCTCATCTACCTGTCTCCTCTCTGTAGAAAGAAGTTCAACCTAATAAAAAAAAACGAAATAGCTTGGGAAACCAGCTCACCTCCTTCAACAGGAAAAAGGCCAGAACATTAAAAAAACCAGATATACTTCTCCCCTTCATATAATCCCTTATAATACCATTCTAACCTAAATAGCGATTTTTGTCAAGTCTTTTTTGGACTGTTGGAGATACTATAAAAACCACGCTGCTTCCAGTCATATTCTAAGATCTAACTTTAGTCGTCCAATAGTTTATCGAACTCTCCCACCGCTTCCGAGGATGCACCCTTGTGGCCCAGGCCATCCACGGCTTTGACCACATAGTAGTGGTTGAGACTCACATCGCCGGTGCCGCAGGCGCTGTCTGTAAAGCTGGTGCCTGTGCTCAACCCGATGGAGTCCTCCGCGGCCGGGGTGAAGTCCGGCGTAACGTCGCGGTAAACCACGTAGTGAGCCACCGTCTCCTCGTTGCCGTAGATGTCCTCGGTGACCGGGGACCACTGCAGGACGATGGCCGAGTCGGCCAGCGCGGCTACGAGGTCCTCTACCATGGCCGGAGGGACGGCGTCCACTCCCTCGCGGATGAGGGAGGGATCTCCGTAGAGGTTGTGGCACATCATGTTCTGTTGGGGCGACCAGATATCATCTCCCGGGTAGGCCTCGAACAGATAATCGTGATAGTAGACCAGGGCACTGTACATGGCCTGGCCCACCGTTTCGCCCTCACAGAGCAGATAGCGGAAGAAGTGGTAGTCGATGGAGGCCACCCCGCC
>CBDUWG010000488.1:0-1673 GCA_965370845.1 uncultured bacterium | reverse complement strand
CTGGAATCCTTGAATCCTCGACCCCTTGGGTTGCAGCCTAAAGGTCAGAGGGTGTTGTGTTTCTGCGGCTATAGACCTCAACTGAGTGCTGCTCCCAAATCGTTCCGCAGAGGGGGTAGCGAAGGACGGCGAGGGGCGCGGCCGGCCGAATGGAAGAGTGAGGACGGCATGGACGTCCCGATTGGTTCATCCGTGAGCGTCAAAAAGAGGTCTGCTGTGAGGTCGTCGTAACGCCTTCGGGGGGGGGACGGCCATAGCGCCCCGGTGCCGCACATCGGCACGCCGGCCGGAGAGAGGGGGACACCTCCCCCCACAGCCCCACCAGTGGCAGTCAGCAGTGGGCAGTAGGAAAGATGCTTCGGTACTCAGACGGAATCAGTGAGTCAAACCAAAGGGGGTGGGGTTGGAACTGCCTACTGCCTCCTGCAAACTGCCGACTTTGCTTTTCATTGCCATTGCTATTGCCATTTTCTCCAAACTCTCAGAACTCTCTAAACTCGCTCAACTCTCTATCGCTTTACCCATCCCGCAAAACATATTGCGGGCTGCCCGGACTTATCGTATATTAAAAACTATGAAAATCGGCCAATTAGAAATAGCTATACCAGTACTGATGGCCCCGCTGGCCGGGATCACGGACTCGGTTTTCCGGCTTCTGGCCAAGGAACACGGCGCCGGCCTGGTCTACACGGAGATGATCAGCGCCGAGGGATTGGTTCACGGAGGTGTTAAGACATACAGTCTGATAGAGTTCGAGCAAAGGGAACGGCCCATTGGTGTGCAGATATTTGGCTCCCGGCCGGAGGCCATGGGCCGGGCGGCCATGCTGGTAACGGAGATGCGGCCAGAGCTAATCGACCTGAATTTCGGATGTCCAGCCCGCAAGGTGGTGGGCAAGAACGGCGGTGCTGCCCTGCTGAAGGATCTTGACTTGATCGAGAAAATCGTTCGGGCCGTAATTATGGCCACGGATCTCCCGGTGACGGTTAAAATACGCAGCGGGTGGGACGAAAAGTCAATCGTCGCCAAAGAGGTGGCCAGCATGTGTGCCTGCTATGGAGTCTCGGCAATCACCGTCCATCCGCGAACCCGACAGCAGGGATTCTCCGGAACGGCTTGCTGGGATCTCATCCGCCAGGTAAAGGAGTCGGTGGAGATCCCGGTCATCGGAAACGGAGATATACGCACCCCCCGGGACGGACTGCGCATGTTTCAGGAGACCGGCTGTGATGCCATCATGATAGGACGCGGAGCGCTGGGGAACCCCTGGCTTTTTCAACAGATCAGGGACCTTCTGCAGGGTCGGGATCCGGCGGAGCCCACTCTGGATGAGAGAATCGACCTCTGTCTTCGTCATGCCCGGGAGCTGGTGGACAATAAAGGCTCTCGCCGCGGCGTTCACCAGATGCGCAAGCATCTCGGGTGGTATACCAAGGGGTTCCCGGAGGGCGCCCGGCTGCGCAGGGCTGTGGTTACCCTGGAGCGCCTGGAGGATGTAGAGCAAGTTTTCCGGAATTATCAGCACAAGTGGGCCGGCCGCTCTCTCTGTTCGACGGTGCTCGCCGAAAAGGCCAATTAGGTTAATAGCTTTGATATAGGCAAGATATTGTAATGAGCTCAAGTATATTATGAAAGCGTTCGTTTTTCTTTATCTCAGCGAAGCAGCTGTTTTT
>CBDUWG010000487.1:0-1681 GCA_965370845.1 uncultured bacterium | reverse complement strand
GCGAAACCGGACAGGTACAGGCTGGAGGAGAGATACAGGCCGTACCCCTTTTTGCTGGAGCGCCTGGCCAGCTCGCCGTAAAAACCCAGCGGGCCGCGATAGGCCTGCGAGCGGAGAGCGCTGATCTCGGTGCCCTTCCCGGTCACCGCCGGACCCTCCAGGGTCACATAGCTGTACCCGAAACTCAGTCCCGGGGCAGGCAGGACGTTGAGATCCAGGCCGCGCATCTCGTCGGCATTGTCGCGGTCCTTGCGCGGCGGCCGGCCGGCCAGCAGGGTCGTCTCCAGCTTGTCCCAGTAGCCCTGGATCTTCAATCCGGTGAGCTTGTTATCCACCCGCAGGTCGCGGTCCTCGTGAGATCGGAGGGTCAGCCCGCGGCCGAAGATGGCGTAGTAATCGCCGGCCCGCAGGGTGATATCATCCTGCTCCACCTGGAAGTAGATGAAGGAGACTTCCTCCTTGCGCTGGCCCGACTTGGAGGGTTGAAAGGCCTCGAAGCGCAGGCCGGTGGTCAGAATATCCATGCGGTAGTTGACGTCCAGCCAGTTCTCGAAGGTCTCCTCCTGGTCCTCGGTGTCCCAGGAGTACTCCATCTGGTTGCTGAGATCGAAGCCCAGCATCTCCACCGCCCCGGCAGGGAAGGATCCACCCAGGACCAGACAGAAAAAAAGGCCCGCGGCCGGGCAAAACTTCTTCCAACTCGATCGGGACCTACTCATCACGTTCCTCTGCCTCGATCTTCCTGGCCTCCTCGGCCTTGACCTTCTTGACATACTTCCGCCGGCTGCGTTCCTCTGCGGTGGTCTCTTTCTCCTCCTCATCGCCTTGATCGCTTTCCTCAGAATCCGGCGACTGTGCGGAGATCTCTTCTGCCGTCTCCTCCTGCGCCTCCAACAGGGGCAGCAGCTTTTCCTCCAGGACCTGCTCATCGCCAGGACGGTAGCCCATCCGTTTATGCACGATGTGTCCCTCTCTGTCCAGTAACATGGTGTAGGGAATGGCCCGGAAGTTCAACTTGCGCTGCACGGCGTTGTTCTCGTCTAACAGGACCAGAAACTCGTACTTGTTGCCGGCCACGAAGCTCTTCACCTTGGATAGGCTGCGGGGCGAGTCCTCGGAGATGGCCACCACTTGAAATCCCCGGTCCTTATACTTCAGGTACAGGTCGTGAAGATGAGGCAGCTCCTTGATACAGGGCTTGCACCAGGTGGCCCAGAAGTCGATCAGGATGGGGCCCCGGCCCAGCAGATCGCTGAGGGCTATTCTTTCACCCTCCAGGTTCTTGAGCTTAAAGTCGGGGATTATGGGCAGCTTGTCGTCATCCTCCTCGGCGGTGACCCAGGAGACGAAAAGCAGACCGGTCACGACGAGTGACAGCAGCAGAAATAGACCAATTCGCTTTCTCATATTGATGTGATCCTCTTTCCCTTAGCGAGACAACACTAATTTTCGTGTCTGAGTGAATCCGCCGGCATCCAGCCGGGAGAAGTACACCCCGCTGGCCAGAGCTCGGCCTGTATCATCCGTCCCATCCCACAGAATGATGTGCCTTCCCGGTGAGACGATCCCATCCACCAGAGTGCGCACCTCCTGGCCCAGGACGTTGTAGATCTTCAGTGAGGCGGGCATAGGCTCATCGCCGGGGATGGTCAGGCTCAGGGCCGTGGCGGCGTTGAAGGGG
>CBDUWG010000486.1:0-1706 GCA_965370845.1 uncultured bacterium | reverse complement strand
CTGGGTGAAGATCTCCGCCGCCACATGGGGCATTTTCTACGACGGATACACCTACTACTTCCAGGACTCCCACGGCTGGTTAGACTCCGGTTACGTGGACTTCTCCGCCCCCATGATCTACACCGGCAACACCTCTAACTTCCAGAGCCGTCTCCATAACCATGTGGTCAACTCCTACGGCCGGCACGTCTATGGCGGGGTCGGCATCTACCTGGATTTCGGTGCCGCCACCATGGTGACAGAGATCGAGAGCTGCCGTGCCATCGGCGCCCAGGGGGAAGTGATGTTTGCGGCCAGCGACCTCTACGGTGACTATAAAAGCACACTCCTGTCCGGGCCCTACGCCTCCTACGACAGCATTCCCGAGATGCCCTGGAAAGGCGGCCAGCCCTTCATCGCCTCGGTGGCCCTGCCGATCGACAGCAACCACGTGGAGGTGCTGTTCAATAGCGATGTGGACCCGGTGACCGGCCAGAACATGGCCAATTACACCTTCGACAACGGCCTGAACGTGCTCGATGCCGTCCGGAACCTGTCCGACCATCGCCTGATTCACCTGACCACCGGTACCCATCTCGAGAACACTCTCTACACCCTGACGGTCACCAACGTCCAGGACGAGAACGGCAAGGAGACGGTAGCCTGGCCCAACAATCAGCGCCAGTTCTACGGCTCCCAGTCGGCCCCCGAGATGGTCGTGGACAACGAGGACGGCGAACCTGCTTTCGTCACGGTCGGCTCCTGGTCCACGGGGGCCTATGGCAATCCATACGACGAGAACTACCACTGGACCTACGGCGGGGCGGGAGACAATACCGCCACCTGGAGACCGGATCTGCCCGCCGACGGCATCTACGATGTCTTTGCCTATTGGGTCCAGGGAACCAACCGGGCCACGGACGCCCCCTTCATCATCCATCATCTCGATGGAGCGGATACCGTCCGCGTCAACCAGGAGGCCAACGGCGAGCAGTGGTATCCGCTGGGATCCTACCCGTTTGAGGCCGGCACTGGAGGCGACGTCACGCTGACCAACGATGCCGATGAGATCGTCATCGCCGACGCCGTCCGCTGCAAGTATCTCGAAACTTTAGAGCCGGATGCGCCCCCGGCCGCCGTGACGGACCTGGCAAGCCAGAAGTCCGGCACGGACATCGTGCTGACATGGTCCGAGGTGACCACCGACACCCTGGGCAACCCGGCCAGCATCGACGGATATATCATCTACCGGAACTCGGATCCTACCTCCATGCCGGCGGACTCCATCGCGGCCACGGCCGGCGCCACCTTCACCGATCCCGGGGCGGCCGGATCGTCCGGCACCAATTATTATTACGTGGTCCGGGCGGTGGATGATGGCCAGGCCAAGTCGGCCAATTCGAACATGGTGGGCGAGTTCGACCGGCAGCTGGGCAACTCACGCTGATCAAATTGCAGATATTAATGCAGGATTCTGGATACTGGATGAGAAAGGCGGATCCTGGATCCTAGATTCTGGATGCTGGATAAAAAGATAGAACCGATCCTTGATTCTCGATGCTGGTGAGAGGATATCCGAAAGGTCTTTATTTTCCAGCTTCGAGCTTCGCCACCGTAAACCGAGCTTCCGTATTCGGGGCTCGGGATTCGGGGTCCGTAATGCTCAAGACCACGGTTCTGTTTTTTTTTCCGAGTTTCGAGTTTCGAATCTCGAGTCTCGGCCTTTC
>CBDUWG010000485.1:0-1712 GCA_965370845.1 uncultured bacterium | reverse complement strand
GTCCTTCCCACAGCAGATCCTCGTCCTGTCCTCCTGAATTGCTTGAATCCCTTTTTGTATGCTTCGTGATAGTGCTGTGGTGCCAGAAGGATATGCAGCTCCTTGCCCAGTATCTCCTGTTGCGAATAGCCGAACATCTTTTCAGCCGCCTTGTTCCAGAAAGTGACGTTTCCTTTGTGATCCATCATAGCAAGGGCATCCTGGGCCGAAGAGCTGATGGCTCTGAACTTCTCCTCACTCTCTCTTAGCTTCTCCTCGGCCCGCTTGCGCTCGATGGATAGCGCGACCTGGTCTGATACGAGTTGCAAAAGTCCAAGATCTTTCTGATCAAAAGCGGTCTCACTCTGGTAGTCGGCAACCACAAGAGCACCAATGGTTTTGTTCCTTACCTTTAAAGGAACACCCAGCCAGACCTTCGGGGGCGCTCCGATGGGTTTGGCCTGACCGGCCCGAACCATCTGCTTAATTTCCCTGTGCGTCACAAGAAGGTGTTTGTCATTTTTGATGACATAGGCCATGAGCGTTTTTCCGGCGGGAACCTCTCCTTCGAACCGGTCTTTTTCATCCACGTGGTACTCAACCAAGAGCATGTCTCTTTCTCTGTCGTAGAGGGCAATGGCCAGATTCTTGGTCTTCAAGATAAGGCCCAGCTCAGCGTGGATCACTTTATACAGTTCGGGGAGATCCTCGGTGGTATGGACTGCGTCGGCAATTCGATGCAGCGTTCGTTGAGTTGCCTCCGCCCGCTTGCGCTCGGTGATGTCTCTGACGATGGCCTGAAGGCCAGTCTTGGTGCGGCCCTTCTTAATCAGATTCACGTGAATTTCCACGAAATGAGCGGTCCCGTCCTTGTGACGCCGTTCGACCTCAAAGGGTCTGGGAACCTGACCGCGCATGATGGAGGTGAACAACTTTTCATATCTGGAGCCGTCCTTTGCTGTCATGGACGGGTTCTTGGAGAAGTGCCTGCCCAGGATTTCGTCCTCCTTAATGCCCATCAGCTTCTGGAAAACGCTATTGCAGGATGTCACTATTCCTTCCCGGTTTACTGTGATGATGCCGTCAGGAGCAAACTCCACCATGGTTCTGTATTTCTCTTCGGATCTCTCCAATTCCGCAGTTGCTTGTACACGCTCGCTGATATCCCGGATGATTCCCTGGGTGCCCACTGTTTTTCCGTTTTTGGTGATGCGCGTCGCCGAGAGCTCGATCGGGAATACGGTCTTGTCTTTTTTGAGCATATCCAGTTGCAGGGCCCGGGTTCTGCGGTCTTTTAGCGCTCCGGAGAAGCTGACAATAGCCCGGGGAATATCTCTTTTTTTCAGGAAGACATGGAAGAGCTTGCCGACACATTCCTCGGGCCGGTAGCCGGTCATTTCCTCGACAACGGGTGATATGTAGGTGATGCGGCCATTGGTGTCCGTTCTGAATATCACATCGGGTACATTTTCGGCGATGGTCCGAAACTTCTCCTCGCTCTCCCTCAGCGTTTCCTCCGCCTGCTTGCGTTCGCTGATGTCGCGGGCGGTGCCGATCCTGCCGATGACCTGGCCCTCAGCATCCAAAAGTGAGCTCACATTTAATTCTATGGGGACCTTTTTGCCATCTTTACGTAAAAGCTCGATCTCATAAAGTGGGGTCTTTTCGCCAGCAAGCCCCCGTCTGAAGCGGTCAACCGTTGAATCTATGTATTCCGGAGCAATGATTTCGGT
>CBDUWG010000484.1:0-1722 GCA_965370845.1 uncultured bacterium | reverse complement strand
GCCTTCTGCCTACTGCTTCCTGCCGACTGCCGACTTTGCCTTTATTGCCATTGCCAATTGCAATTGCCACTGGGGCTGGGTTGGAAGGGGGAGCAAAGCTTCTCCATTTTTTCCCGGAAAACAGTTGACAGGAACGTTTCCATAGACTATACTTTCACGATGGTTTTCCCGATATTCTTATGGACCATACTTCTCTCAGGTGAGTTCCAATGTCCCGCATCCTCTCTACCATCATCGTCTGCCTCCTTCTGCTGACCGGCAGCGCCGGGGCCGGAGACAATTTTCCCCAACCTCTGGGCTATGTCAGCGACTTCGCCGGGATCATCTCCGCCCAGGACGAGGCCCGGATGACGGCGGTTATCGCCGAGCTGAAACAGAAGACCACCGCCGAGATCGCCGTGGCCACCATGCCGGACATCGGCGGTCAGAGCGAGGAGCTTTACGCCAACCGGCTATTCGCCGCCTGGGGCATCGGGGCCAAGGGTAAGGACAACGGCATCCTGTTGTTCTTGACCCTGAAAGAACGCCGCTTTCGCATGGAGACAGGATACGGTCTGGAGGGTATCCTGCCTGACGGCAAATTGGGTCAGATCGCCGATGAGCGGATCATGCCCTTTCTGCGGGAGGGCCAGTACGGAAAGGGGCTGCTCTCCGGGACCCTGGCCATCGCCGGGGTCATCGCCGCCGACGCCGGGGTTCAGCTATCCACCGAGGGGGCACTGCCCGTGCCTCCAGCTGCCAGGCCAACAAGCAGAGGTTTTCGCCTTCCATCCCTGCTGATTCTTCTGATCATCTTTGTCATCTTCGGCGGCCGAATGGGCCTGCTGCCCCTCTTGCTTTTAGGCGGCCTGCCCCGTGGCCGGGGCGGTTTCGGCGGAGGAGGCGGTGGTTTCGGTGGGGGCTTCGGCGGGTTCGGCGGAGGGATGAGCGGTGGCGGCGGGGTCAGCCGGGGATTTTAGCGGATAACTATCACTCATGGAGGCTAGATCATCATGGCCAGAGCGCCGAAACAGCCGCAGGAGATCTTTGCCGATTTCACCGCTGATCTGCAAAAGAGCTTCGCTGAAGACCTGATCGCCATCATCTTATACGGCAGCGGGGCCACCGGGGAATACGTTCCCGGCAAATCGGACATGAATTTCCTGGTGGTCCTGAAGAACGATTCCGTGGACTCCCTGCGCCGGGGAATGGAGGTGGTGGCCAAATGGCGCAAGCGAATGGTCGACACACCTCTGTTCATGACGCCCGCCTACATCCACTCCTCCCTGGATTCCTATCCCATCGAGTTTCTGGACATGCAGGCCAACTACCGGCTGGTCCACGGAGAGGATGTGCTCAAGGATCTTCAGTTCCGCCCCACCGACATACGCGTGCAGTGCGAGCGGGAGCTAAAGGGAAAGCTCCTCCGTCTGCGCCAGCTCTACTTGGAGACTCGGCAGAAACCCCGGGCCATGAAGGAGATCATCGCCGGCTCCATCACGGCCTTCACCTCCATATTTCAAGGATTGATCTATCTCAAAGGAAAACCCATTCCCAAGACCAAGCAGGAGATCATCAGTGCGGTCTCGGAGCTATTCGGGTTGGATGCCGGCACCTTTCTCCAGCTTCTGGCCATCAAGACCGGCGGTAAAAAAATCTCCGCGGCACAGATCCTGGAACTGTTCAAAAAATACGTGTCTGAGATCGACGCCCTCAGCAGGGCTGTGGACAAACTTTCCCTGG
>CBDUWG010000483.1:0-1725 GCA_965370845.1 uncultured bacterium | reverse complement strand
CCCGGCACATATGGTCTGTGGAAAATTACTCCATCGTCGAAGAGGTCAAGATCCACTTGAAAGGAGTTGAACTCCAGGTCAACGTCTTCGCCCAGCCACTCGAAAATTCCGTCGGAGTTGATATGACGGGCTCCGTAATTCTCATACATGGTGTAATACGGGGGATCCGGGGCATCGCCGTAATCGGCGTAATCGCCGTACATCCAGGACAGAATTCTGCTCATCAGCTCACCCTTGGTGTTGTCCGTTCCCACTTCATCCTGCAGCGCGGCGAAGCAGATGGTGGTGAAGAAAACTCTGGCTCCCTCGTACTTATCTCCCGCTTTCCACGACAGAGCGGCATATCCAGCGCCGGCCAAATCATCGATGTAAAACTCTCCGGTGATAAACTGCTTTTCAGGTATGGGCACGATCCAGTCGATGAAAAGGCCATCTTCCTTGCCGGCAAAAGGATCCTCCAGCTGGAAGATAAGCCCCTCGGTGACGGCCTGGGGATCCGGGGCCGCGGGACCTTCTGCGGTGTGGTCGGTTCCCTGCCATGTATCCGTGTAACAGGAAGACACCTTCAGGTAATCGTAGGGAAAAGTCCCATCAAAGTAAGGTTCAGATCCATCGCCATAATAGTTGAGATAATCTTGGGCGCTCAGGAACAGCTTGCCGCCCAGGTCCAGATAATCTCCCAGGTTCGTCTCATCGACTGCCGTAATGCAGTTGGGATACGAGCAGCAGGTCTCTCCGTTGAACCAGATGACCACTTCGTAGTCATCCAACTTGTTCAGATCCGCGCCATGCTGGTTATCCGGAACTTCGTAGATCTCGTACTGTCCCCGGATGGTGGCGCTGGCAACCTGCACAAGGCCGGCTTCCTCAAGGGCAGCCGTGAAGATAGGAAGAATATCCGTGTATGGCCCCCAGCAACTGCCATCGTCATCCACCAGCAGGAGACCGCCACCCATCTGCGCCCAGGCGAACTGGGCCACTAAAACAGAAAGAACCAGTGTTCCCAACACAATAGCTAACTTTCTCATCTGCTCTTTCCTCCTTTACTCGACTACTGTTAAATTCTGGCCAAAAAGCAGCAATCAAAAAACGATCTCTCCCTCTCGCTCACCTCCTTGCGGAACGGTAAAATAACTCTTCAAATAGGCGAATTTTTTCCTTCTCACAAAAATATTCTGTATCCCTACTTATTACCATTTTACCATATCGTGCTTTTTTTGTCAAGATGTTTTTTTATGTTTTTTTTATTTTTTTTCTTTATGAGAACAAAACCTTATTTACCCCTGTTTCTCTGCGGCAGCCGATTTTCCCGGAACAGCAGCCGAACCTGGTAAACGCAGCTATCTTGTAGCCGTAAAAGCGCCCGGGGACCTCTCCGGGAGAGCTGTTTGTCCAAAATCATCTCCCGGCGGCTAATACCTTCTAAATCTACCCATCTTAAATAGATAAAAATAAACGTCTGTTTCTTAGTAAGTACCTTAATTTTTTGTGATTTAAAAAGCTTGACATATAATCGCATCTGTGCTAAAATGGTTATGAGAGGTAGTATGTTCTTTGTGTGTACTTTGTAGGCTGTATTATGGTATATTCCAGTATAAACGTATAAGCTTGTAATTTACAACAAGTTATTGAGATTTGCGGGGTGTCTGAGATAAGATTCTGTCATAGCTACAAGGCGATTTTGAACTTGCGATTTGTGGGGTTTCTTCTCCTCTTCCTGTTCAT
>CBDUWG010000482.1:0-1725 GCA_965370845.1 uncultured bacterium | reverse complement strand
CAGGACCCAAAAGGTCTACGACTATTTGAAAGTTCTCTGAACTGAAAGAGACCAGGAAAGGCTCCGGCGTTCTGGTTCCGGAGAAAGATGTTATGTGCGGAATATGCGGCCAACTGTATTGCGACCGCCAGCGAAAGGTACAGCCGGAAACCATTTACAGGATGTGTGAGAGCATCGTCCACCGCGGTCCCGATGATCAGGGGTTGCATGTCTATGGAAATGTGGGGTTGGGCAGCCGGCGGCTGGAGGTTATCGACCTGGAGACCGGTCATCAACCTATGGCCAACGAAGATGAAAGCGTGTGGATCGTCTTCAACGGTGAGATTTACAACTACCGATCTTTGAGAGAAGAGCTGAAGATCAGTGGTCACCGATTTAAAACCAAGAGTGATACCGAGTCCATCCTTCATGCTTACGAGGAGTTCGGCGAAGGGTGTCTGGAGAAGCTCAACGGGATGTTTGCCCTGGCCATATGGGATGTTCCTCGCCAGCGACTCTTTCTGGCCAGGGACCGTCTGGGCATCAAGCCCCTCTACTACTATTTTGACGGAAAACAGCTGGTATTCGGCTCCGAGCTGAAGGCGATTTTACAGGCCCCCGGAATCGAGAGATCGGTGGATCTGGTGGCCCTGAATAACTACTTGACCTTCGAGTATATCCCCAGTCCCCGATCCATTTTCCAGAAGGTGCACAAGCTCGAACCGGGACATTATCTTACGTGGGATGGGGGAGATCCTGTGAAGAGCTCCTACTGGAATCTGTCGGTTCAAGCCAAAGACCAGCAGGATTCCGGCCGGCGGCTCCGGGAGTTGATGACCGATGCGGTGCGTCTGCGGCTGGTCTCCGACGTTCCCCTTGGTTCCTTTCTCAGCGGGGGCGTCGACTCCAGCATCGTAGTGGCTCTCATGGCTCAGCTGGCAGACGGACCGGTGAAGACCTTCTCCATCGGCTTCAAAGATTCCTCGTATAATGAGCTGGAGTACGCGCGGGCTGTGGCCAAGCGGTACGCCACCGACCACCACGAGTACGTCATAGAGGCCGATGCTCTGGAGCTGACGGAGAAGCTCATCTCCCACTTCGACGAGCCCTTCGGAGATTTTTCCATTTTTCCCACGTACTTGGTTTCCCAGATGGCCCGGCGGGACGTCACCGTGGCTCTCACCGGAGATGGCGGAGATGAGCTTTTTGGCGGCTATGACACCTATCTGGCCCAGAGGTTCGACCGTCGGTTTTATCACTGGTGGCCCAAGGCTATCAAGAAAGGCATTTTCGAGCCCCTGGCCGACGGCCTGACTCCCCGGGAGAAGAAAAAGGGGCTGGTGAATATCTTCAAGAGGTTTGTGCAGGGAGCACGGCTCCCCGCTGAGCTCTCCCATGCCCGGTGGATGATATTTTTGACGCAAGCCGAACGGATGCTCCTCTTTTCCCCGGAGGTCCGCGAACAGTTGGCCCACAGCGACCCTTACGATTTTCTCCGCCAACATGCAGAGGACGCGGGCCAGGTCGATGAGCTCAACCGCTCGGGCTATGTGGATGTAAAGAGTTATCTGGTGGACGACATCCTGGTCAAGGTGGACCGGATGAGCATGGCCGTTTCCCTGGAGGTGCGGGTTCCCTTCCTGGATCATCGTGTGGTGGAGTTCTCCTTTTCCCTGCCACCAGACCAGAAGATCCGTGGGCTGCAGACCAAGTATTTGCTGAAACAGACGATGAATGATCTCCTTC
>CBDUWG010000481.1:0-1730 GCA_965370845.1 uncultured bacterium | reverse complement strand
ACACGGAGATCAAGATTCGGTTCTCGTCGGCCACGCTGGTCGCCGCGCTTGTCGTGAGCCAGGGCGGCGTGATAGAGAAAGTCCCAGCTGAACTCCTGATTGCAGGCGGCCTCAAAATTGGCCACGGCGCGCCAGTACCTCTTTTGTTGTAAAGAGATTAGCCCCCGCAGATAGTGAGCCAGAGCCAAATCTGTTTCCAGGCGCAGGGCTTTCTGGGCCAGGTTTTCCGCCCGATTTACCTGCTGCATCTTATATCGGGCCATACCGATCATGGCCAGCCCACGGGCATCGTTGGAGGCCAGCTGCTTGGCTTGAGCCAGAAGCTCTTCGACGGCCTCCGTCTCTCTCCTCTCGAAGTACAGCAAGGCCAGAGACATATTCTCCTGCACCCACCAGTACCGATTGCCCGAGCGTCCCGGAAATAGAGACAGCTCCCTCTCCATGGCCTCGATGGTGCCGTCTAGATTGCCGGTTATCTGATAGGCAGTGGCCAGTTGTCCACAACCCAGAGCTCTGCGCAGGGCCGGAGTTTGCTCGGACTGGACGTATGACTTCAACTGTTCGATAGCCCGGGACCACTGCCCCTGGTGGGCCAGGAGACGGCCCAGGATCAAGGGCACGCCCTCCTGCCAAGCGTAATCCCGGTGTCGTTCGCTCAAATCACTCAGCGTGGTCACCGCCTTCTGCAGATCTCCCTCCACCAGCCACAGTTGCCATCCCCGGGCATACTGACGCTCCCAAGCAGGCAGCCGGGCATTAAATCGGTTGGCCATTACCAGAGATTCTACGGCTGGTTCCATGGGGATGCCCAGGGCCTGGGCCTGGTCACAGACCTTGGCCAGCAGAAAATAAGCCCGGGCAAAGGTGCTGTCGGTGGCCGCGGCCAGATGGAGATGGTCTGCCGCCCGCGGCAGGGAGCTGTCGTCGGAGATGATGTAGTCCTCCATGGCCATGACGTAGTGGTGATAAGCTGCCATCGAGCCGGTGGTCACCTGCTCGATGGCGAGTAGCTGGGGAAGTGTGTCCCAGTCCAGGGCGTTGATCAGCCTGAAGCTGAGGGAGTCCACGGCTTCAAAAAGAGCCTGGAAGGTGCGGGCATCGAAGTGGTCCTGGTGAAGAGTCGCCAGGTCCTTTCTGTCCAACAGCCGGATTTCCAGGCGGAAACCCTCATCCAGGGTGCATAGCCTTCCTGTAAGAGCGGTCCTGGCTTGAAAAAAGCCGATGGTCTCTTCCGCCGATAGTTTGATCCCACTTCGCAGGGACGGGGGACTCACCTTCTCCAACAGACGTTCCAACCTCACCGCCCGCAGCGGATGGGCCTGATTTAGCTTTGTGGCGAACATGTCCACCAGCGTAGTTTCCAGCCATTTCCAGTCTTCGTCCACCCGAGCGGTTTCAAAGGGCAGGATGACCAGGGGACTGATGTCCCCCGGGGTTAAGCCCAGCCGAAGAGGTTCCTTGCTTCTCCATGGCCGCCAGATGGCCAGCAGGATGATGGCGACAAGTGCTATGATCAGGATTTTTCTGGAATGCATATGCTGGTGCCCCATTTGAGGATAGGGGTCGAGGATTCAAGGATTCCAGGGAAAAACCTTTTTCGAGGACCTGGCGATATGTACCACTGGGTGGGGTGGGGCCCCTTGGATCCTAGAATCCTAGCCCCCTTGAGTCCTTGTTTTTGTTTTTTGAAGGGGGAGGTATCCCCCTCGCTTCAGCCTGCGTGCCCCTTC
>CBDUWG010000480.1:0-1734 GCA_965370845.1 uncultured bacterium | reverse complement strand
CGCTTGACGGTGTCGACGGTCACGAGCTGTGGAGCTTCGAGACTGGCGGGGAGGTAAACTGCGTTTTGGTATACGACGTGGACAACGATCACCAGAATGAGGTGGTGGCAGGGTCGGACGACCAGAACGTGTACGTCATCGACGGCCTGACCGGTGAATCATCCTGGAGTTACAGCTGCGCCGACGACGTGATGGACGTCAAGGTCGGCGACATCAACGGCAACGGGCTGCCCAATATCGCCTGTGTCACCTTCGGCTCCGACGGCGTGGTCTACGCATTCAAATCGCTGGCGACAGAGCCGGGATATGTCACTGGTGACGCCAACGGAGACGGGATCATAGACGTGGGAGACATCGTCTATCTAGTAAACTACCTTTACAAGAGCGGTTCGGCCCCCGACCCCATAGCGGCAGGTGACGCCAATTGCGATGAGGTAGTCGACGTGGGCGATATAGTCTATCTGGTAAACTACCTCTATAAGGGCGGGGACCCGCCCTCCTGTTAGCCAGACAACACACAGTGATAGCATACTCGGCCGAGCCTTTTCCTCAAGAGCTCGGCCGTTCTGTTCTTAAAGTATAGTTTAGCGCAAAATCTTCTTGCCAAAACCAACAAATTCCATATATTAAGTATATCAACGCTGGCGACTGTGGAAGCTAGGGACAATGGGCGGTGGTTCCTTTTTCCAACTCCAAAACCGGAGGTCTTTATGCTGAAACGCTATCTGTTAATTCAGGCGATGTTGGCAGTGTCAATGATCGTGTTTGTGTTTGGCACCTCCTCATGGGCTGTCTGCCCGGAGGATACAGCTGATCATGGCGAGTGCGACACCATTTACCTGGCGCCCTGGCCTGCTGATACTATTCAGCAGGGCGACGGGCCTTATTTTGTCCGGGTTCCGTTCTTCGTTACCAGCGATCTGGTTGATTATATGGATTCAATTGCGGCTATTAATGTTCCTCTATGTATTTCACACAGTAACCCATCCAAGTACTGCAGCGTCTCCGCGTATTGGAATACCACCAGCACGCTTTACCTCTCCCCGGATTTCAGCACCAGGAGCATATTCCGTCACGTTGTGGAAGGTGAAGATACCGTGCATCATAATCGTATGGCAGACATGGCAGCGGATCTTTCGGGAAGAGACTGGGAGACGAGGGCACTCAAGGTCGAAAGCGACAGTTCCTGGTGGGTTTACAGCGGGGGAACGGATTCTCTGTTTGTCCCGTCCCATTTCTGGATGGGGCTTATGGCTACCGCAGCCAGTGATCAATACTGGTGGGAGGGCAGTGGGGTGCTGCTCGCCACCATGACCCTCAAGCTGGAGGACACCATGCAGATTTGCATGGATAGCTGCTTCTGGCCACCCGCCGTAAGCCTGGAGTTTTTCAATGGGCCGGGACGGCGTTGGGTTCCCAGGCTAGGGACCCCTCATGATCCTTACTCTTACCGCGTTTGTTTCAATGTCCGGCGTTCCGATTTCATCCGGGGAGACGCAAACGGAGACGGACTAATAGACCTGGCTGATATCGTCCATTTGATAAACTTTCTCTACAGAAACGGCGACCCACCTGCTCCGATGGAAGCCGGAGACGCCAACAGCGACGGAATCGTCGATGTCGCTGACGTGGTCTACCTGGTGAACTATCTGTATAGGGGTGGAGACCCACCAGGCTCTCCATGATTGCCAATAGTTACTTGTCAGAGACCGGGCGGTTCGATTACTCTCACCA
>CBDUWG010000479.1:0-1739 GCA_965370845.1 uncultured bacterium | reverse complement strand
GCCAAGAAGCTGAATCTGATATTCAAAGACCAGGCATTCATACCCGGAAAACGAGGTGAATATCCGGAAGAGCTGGAAACGTATCGTACCACAAAAACCGGGCTGGAGATTTTCCTGAGACCCGTGAAAATAAGCGACGAGCCGCTGCTGAAAGATTTTTTCTATTCGCTGTCGGACAAAAGCATGTACCGCAGGTTCTTTTCAGCACGCAAAGACATGCCCCACGAGCGATTGCAAGAATTCGTCATCATTGACAACCTCAGAGAAGTGATGATGCTGGCGATGATAGCAAAGGAGCAAGGGCAAGATATCGTCGGCATGGGACAATATGGCATCGACGAGGCCAGCCATACTGCGGAGGTGGCCTTTGTGGTCAGGGACGGTCATCAGAAGATGGGAGTCGGCGCTGAATTACTATCTTATCTGACCATTCTGGCGAAGAAGCAGGGGCTTTTGGGCTTCACCGCGGAGGTGCTCTGGGAAAACAGAGCGATGTTGCAATTATTTGAAAAGGCTGGATTCGACATCGAAAAGAGAAGCAGTCAAGGGGTATATGAGCTGAAGATGGCCTTCCGGGAGACGCGATGAGGGAGAAGTTTCCAAACATAAAATATCTATTTGAGCCTCGCTCTGTGGCCATCATAGGAGCCTCACATCATCAAAACAAGATCGGGTACAAAATCGTCGAGAACATCCAGTTCAGCAAATTTCCCGGCGAGACATACCCGGTTAATCCCAAGGGCGGTGAAATACTGGGACTTCCCGTGTACCGGTCGTTGGATGAGATCGACGGCGAAATCGATATGGCCGTCCTGGCCATACCGGCAAAAATGGCTTATCAAGCGGTGAAGGACTGCGCCAGAGGTGGCGTGAAATTCCTGGTGATGATCACATCGGGTTTCTCAGAGGTTGGGAACATCGAAGAGGAAAGAAAGATCGCCACCTACGCTCGCGATCACCAGATGCGCCTCTTGGGACCGAACATCTTCGGAATCTATACATCCATGGCGCCCATAAATGCCACCTTCGGCACAAGAGAGGTGGCGCCTGGCAACGTGGCCATCATCACCCAGAGCGGGGCCCTGGGACTGGCCATGATCGGCAAAACCGCGGTGGAGAACATCGGTCTGTCGGCCATCGTGTCAGTGGGAAACAAATCGGACATCAACGAGACCGATCTTCTGGGATATCTGGCCTCACACAAAGACACGAAAGTCATCCTGATGTACATCGAGGGGGTGAAAGACGGGGACAAGCTGGTGGATGTGCTCAAGGAGACCACCCCCAAAAAGCCGGTTGTGGTCATCAAATCCGGAAGATCCAGAGTTGGCGCCATGGCGGCCGCATCACATACCGGCTCCCTGGCCGGGGCGGACGAGATCTTTTCAGACATCATGACTCAGTGCGGAGTCCTCAGAGCAGAGAGTATCCAGGAAGCTTTTGCCTGGTGCAAATTCCTGGCCAGCGCGCCGACGCCAAAGGGTGAGAACACCGTGATCATCACAAACGGGGGCGGCCTGGGCGTGCTGGCTGCGGATGCCTGTGAGAAATACGACGTCCCCCTTTATGACGACATCGAGACCATGAAAAAATTGTTCTCGGATGTGGTCCCAGAATTCGGATCCATGAAAAATCCGGTGGACATCACAGGTCAGGCGACGATGGCAGATTACGAGCAAGCTCTTAACATCTCGTTGAAAAATAGGGATATCCATTCCATTATCTGTCTGGGGTGTGAA
>CBDUWG010000478.1:0-1739 GCA_965370845.1 uncultured bacterium | reverse complement strand
CAAGCTTCCGGGCATCGTCTATTACCATGCCTTCCATTTTTTTTCCGTTAATCAGTGCTTCGATCTTCTTCGCCCGGGCCGGTCTCGGACCCACGGCACCGAAGGCGATCAGGTAAATATTTTCTGGAAGGGCCAAAATGGCCACACTGGCCTGGGCCAGGTCTTCTCCCCGATACCGTCCCAGCTTCACATAGATCCCGCCGTGCTCCGGGCCCGGGAGAGGCAATGTCATCCCGGTAACCATCTCCTCCTTCTGCAGAGCAGTTTTCCTGGGCCCGAGAAACCACTCGCCCAGGGGAACCCTCCTCTCCCGCCGGGGACCTTTCACCAGGACAGCCGCCTCGTAGACGAGAAAAACCGGCCCGCTGTCACATGACGGCACTGCCGAGCAGATGTTGCCTACCAGGGTCGCTCTGTTACGGACACCCGGAGAGGCCACGGTCTTGGCCATCTCCCAGATAAGCGGAAACTCCTCTGAGATGATAGCTGAATCGATGAGTTCGGTGAATGTAACCAATGCCCCGATGGTCAGTGTTCCTTTATCCACAACGATTTCGTTGAGACCATCGATGCCCTTGATGTCGACCAGCACATCCGGGGTCAGAAAATCTTCCTGGATCCAGGGAATAAGATCGGTCCCTCCGGCGAGAACCTTGGCTCGAAAACCATATTCTGCAAGAATCTGCACCGCCTCCTGGAGCTCTTTCGGCTTCAGATATTCAAATTCATGTACAATCGCCATGCCATGCTCCCTCTCATCCCGGTGGAAGAAAAGCCACGATCCGGCACATGGATGATTCCAGCTCGATGCCCCTCAGGGGAAAACACCCGATCCACATCCGCTGGTTGTTGACCTGGTCGATATCACCGCCCAGGTTCTCGGCGTGAACTAGTTTCTTGGGGAAGAGCTTCAGGTGCATCACCTGGTAATACTCCTGGGCCGGAAACATCTGTTCCCAACTCTTGCCGAAGTCCTTCTTTAGCTTCTCCTCGGCCTCCTTAAACAACCCGGGGTGCCAGTCTTTAATGATCGTGTTCATGGGATGGTCGGCGCTTCCGCAATCAACGCCGATCCATTTTAACTGCATTTCCAGAGCCCATTTATGGAACTCTGGATCCGGGCCCGGGTGCTTAACGAAATACCTGATCTCGTCCGAGCCTTCCTGGTCCCAGGCATATCTATGATAGCCGGTGTTGATCACCAAGATGTCGCCTTTCTTCACCTCCACCCTTTTCATGATCATCTCCGGGGAATACAGGTCGTAATCTTCCACCTCGTCGGAGATATCCACCACAACACCCGGGCCGATCCATTCCTCTAAGGGCACCTGGCCGATAGTTCTTCCACTGGCATGGAAATGGATCTCCCCGTCCATGTGCGTGCCCACGTGGTTGCTGGTGGTGATAATCTGCCCGTTGGCCCCCTGTCCCATGTGCGCACCGGCGATCCGCTTGAAATACTGAATGCCCAGGGGCATGTAACTGGGCCACGGTGGGGTGTGGATGCTCAATGGTTGGGTTAAATCATAAACCCTCACGCTGTCCATGAACTTCAGGAATTCCTCAGTTTTCATCTCAAACCTCCTGTTAATGACGGGATGCGTTACGCAACTTTCTTATCGGCCCACGATTTTGCCGCTTCTGATGGCAAATCATCTGAAATCGTCATCATACTCCATTGCCTTTTGTACTCATCTCAAGAATGGAAAGAACCACTCTATACATGTACCAAGGCAATA
>CBDUWG010000477.1:0-1739 GCA_965370845.1 uncultured bacterium | reverse complement strand
TCATATCGACAATGGCCGGGGATGACTCGATAAAACCCCCCGCCTGAAAAGGCCAGCCGGAAAGCACATTTCCCGCTCTATCCACCGCGTACACCTGTCCGCTCTTGGAGGTGAAAACGATATCCAGATGGCCATCCCCATCAACGTCCCCGATGGCCGGCGAGCAGCGCACCATCTGGCCACTGGACACGGTAAACTGAATCTCTCCCAGATGATCGATTACGTAGAGATTTCCATCATCACAGCCGACGGCGATCTCATTGTAACTATCCTCATCGATATCGGCCACTGATGGCGCCGAGACGAACATCCCGGCAGCGCTCACCGGGAACCCGGAAAGGATCTCCCCGGTGACCGTGGAGATGGCATACACGTTCTTGTCCGTGCTGCCCCAGATGATATCCCGGATGCCGTCTTCATCCAGGTCGGCCACGGCCGGGCCGGCAAAAATGGGACCGCCTATGGAAACAGGGAAGCTCCCATAATCTGAGCCATCGCTTTCCAGGACATACATGCTGCCACCAAGAGTCCCCACGATGGTCTCCAGATGGCCATCGCCATCCAGATCGAAAAGGGCCGGCGTGGAGAGCACAGCCCCCCCCACTCCCCTGGCGAACAGGCGAGCTCCGCTGTTGGTAAAGGCGTACACCGTGTCGTTCTTGCAGCCGAAGACGATGTCCAGATGCCCGTCGCCGTCCACATCGCCCACCGCCGGAGAACCCCAAACATCCCCGTCGAGGGTGATAGGAAAACCGGCCTTCTCCTGGCCAGCCTTGTCCCAGACATGAAGGGTACCCTGATAATCGACGGCCACCACGTCCCTGGATCCATCTTCATCCATATCTTCCAACAGGGGCGAAGAACGCACTGAGGAACTCAGATCCACCGGCCAGCCATACTGATCGTAGGTGACCGCCAGGTCAAAATCTAAAACGGTAGTGTAATGTTGACCTTTATCGCTGTTGGCGGAGATTTCCACGGACAGGGGAATCTGGCACACGCCAACATCCTCCCCCACGGTGAGGGTAAATTTATCATCTGCCTCCCACACAACCTGACCGGAGGCAATGTCCTCTCCGTAGTAAGCCAGAAGGTCGTGGATGGTGACCCGGGAATCTTCAGTGGAGAGAACTCCCGACACCGCCGTGGCCGTGGCCCAGGTCTGCTGGTTGTAAATGCCCACCCGCAGCCGACCAGTTTCTCCGGGGTTCAGCACACCATCGCCGTCGCCGGCGCTGTCCTCAACCACATAGGCGGAAAAAACCAAGTTGGGATACTCGGCGGTCATGGGCACAACCCAGGCCACAGCGGCCTCAATCTGACTCTCGTTTGTGCCCTTGCGGATACGAAACCAGCCATCCTCACCCCAGTCATCACCCCAACTGTTCTTGCAGATCCAGCAATTCTGGTCATCGTCCCAGCCAACGATGGAGATGATGTGTCCGCCTTCCACGTGATCGCTGGTGCGCACATAGATGCCGGAGGAATAGGCGAAGAAATCGCTATACACTTTGATGTAGGCGGCCACGGGCCCGTTCATCAACGCGTTCTTCATCTCATCCACCGAGTAGCTGATCACCCATCCCCAATCGGATGCCTTCCTGGTCCTGATCGTCCAGTCCGCACAACTCTCGCCACACGGAGCACCATGATCAGGCGGCTGGTCATCCATAGCCCGGTATGGGTAGCAGTTCTCATCCGGGGCGCCCTGCGTCATGATGTAATTAAAACAGGGAGCG
>CBDUWG010000476.1:0-1744 GCA_965370845.1 uncultured bacterium | reverse complement strand
TTAATGATCAGCAGCGTCCTTTCCATTCTGTCAGCGCTCCATTCTATGTTGGTGTTGAGATCGTTTCTGATCAGCAAAATCGAGATATTAGATTCTATACTTAACGAACTCTTTGGCTAAAGTCAAGACATTTCAGCAGACCACAGAAAGGCGGAAACCGTCGAAAAGTCAGTCTCATGGCCGGTCAGATGGAAGGGATAGGAATAGCTCAATGCCGGGAGGGTCTGCCGGGATCACCTGTCCTACACATCGAGCACAGAGCACATGGCGGCGGCACAGCAGATCTACCAGATCTGCGGCTTTTTCCTCAGAAACGGCCATCAACAGACCTCCGGAGGTCTGGGCATCGCAGAGCAGCATATGCAGGGCCGGGTCAATATCGGCGAGGACCTTCACGTGGGGCTGGACGTACTCGAAATTTTTCTTCGTCCCGCCGGGCACGAAGTCCTGGCGAACACACTCCAGGGCATGGTTAACCAGGGGAATCTCTGCGGCCCAAATTCGAGCTCCCACCTTGCTGGACCTGAGCATCTGCAAAAGGTGACCCAAGAACCCGAAACCGGTGATGTCGGTGCAGGCGTTCACACCCACCTCCCGCATGCACTGAGAGGCAGAGCGGTTCAGCCGAGCCATGAGCAGGTTGATCTCCTCTACGGCCTGGGGAGGAGCCTGCCCGGCCTTCATGGCCGTAGACACAACCCCGGTGCCCAGTGGTTTGGTCAACACCAGCCGATCCCCGGGCCTGGCCCCGGCGGTGGTTATCATCTCATCCCGCTGCACCAGCCCCGTCACCGCCAGGCCATACTTCAGCTCCTGGTCCTTGATGGTGTGTCCACCGATGACGACCGCTCCGGCCTCGCTTACCTTGTCCATACCCCCGAGGATGAGCTGCTCCAGGATGGAGAGATCCAGTTCGGGAGGGAAACCCACCACATTCAGGGCCGTCAACGGTTTGGCCCCCATGGCGTAGACGTCGCTCAGGGAGTTTGCCGCGGCGATCTGGCCGAAGGTGTAAGGGTCGTCGGCGATGGGCGTAAGCACATCCACTGTCTGGACCAGGGCTCGATCCTTGTCCAGGGCATATACGCCGGCATCTCCCAGGGCGTCAAACCCCAGAATGACGTTGGGATCTTGAACTTTGGGCAGATGGCGCAGAACCTGCGCCAGGTCTTTCTGACACACTTTAGCCGCTCACCCGGCGGCCTTGGTCATGGCTGTCAGGAGAACTTTCTCCCTTTCCATCTTGGCTCCCTGGCTGGGGATCATCCCTTGAGAATCTGAGGGATAAAGGATTCCGGGAGTACTCCGCCCGGACGATGAAGAATATGGCGGAGGCGTGTAGGAATCGAACCTACCGAGGACACATATGGCCCCCAACTGGATTTGAAGTCCAGCAGGCACACCAGCACCTATCCGCCTCCATGTTTGATATGGATGACCGGTACTTCATATAATTTTAACTACCACATGCCCTTTTGTCAATACATTTTTGAAGAGCTTTGCCTAAACCCTGGCTTCCCCAGGAGCGTGAATTCATTGATAAATTGTTAACCCATGGATCTCGCACTTAATTTTTCAATTTGAAATTTGCACTTTGCAATTTGAAATGAATCTTTTTGAAGGGGGAAGTTTCCCCCTCGCTTCGGCCAGCATGCGGCTTCGCCGCACCGGCTCGCTATCGGCGGCTGGCGCCGCCGATGCCGTCCTTGCTCATCCGCCGCGGCCGGCCGCTCGCCTTGCTGTC
>CBDUWG010000475.1:0-1749 GCA_965370845.1 uncultured bacterium | reverse complement strand
GATCGGTATTTTCCAGGAGAGATGTGGCCATCGTCGGCTGCGGCATGACCAAGTTCGGCCGCCGTGAAGAGGATTTACTGGAGCTTCTAAGCGAGGCCTCCCTGGCGGCCATGAAAGATGCTGAGATGGACCATGGTAGTGTGGATGCTATCTATGTGGCCAACATGGGCGCCGGTATTCTCAATCACCAGACGGGAGTGGCCAGCGCCCTGGTGGACCGGCTGAGTCTGCTGCCGGCCCCGGCGGACACCGTGGAGAACGGGCCCGCCTCCGGAGCCTCGGCAATCAAGAACGCCTTTTTGGCCATCGCCTCCGGTCTCTACGACCTGGTCCTGGTGGCCGGTGGCGAGAAGATGCGCGCCGTCACCGGCTGGGAGGCCACCGACTTCGTGGCCAGCATGACCCATCGCCAGGGCGAGTACATCTACGGGGTCACGCTGCCTGCATTGGCCGGGATGTTCGCCCGGCTGCACATGGCTAAATATGGTGTGAAACCCGAGCACTTGGCCATGGTGGCTCTGAAGAATCATGAAAACGGTGTCAGAAACCCCTATGCCCATATCCAGCAGGCGGTGACCATGGAGGGCATCCTCCATCGGCCCGAGGCCGTGGTCAACAATCCATATATAGCCGAACCTTTGCGGATGTTCGACTGCTGCCCGGTGAGCGATGGGGCCGCCGCCGTGGTCCTCTGCGCTGCCGAGCGGGCCAAGGATTTTCCCCATACGGTGGTGCGCATAGCCGGTTTTGGCCAGGCTACCGACACCCATGCAGTGCATCAGCGCGAGGATCCCCTGGATCTGAAGGCCGTCCGGGGCGCGGCCCAGGCCGCTTTTAAAATGGCCGGTCTGAAACCAAAGGATATCCACGTGGCCGAGCTGCACGACGCCTTCACCATCCTGGAGATCGTGGAGAGCGAACAGGCCGGTTTCTTTGGTGTGGGCGAAGGTCATCTGGCCCTGGAAAAGGGAGTCACTCGCCTGGACGGCAAGCTGCCCATCAACCCCTCCGGGGGATTGAAGGCTCGCGGCCATCCTGTGGGTGCCACCGGGGTGGCCCAGGTGGTCGAGCTGGTCTGGCAATTGCGCGGCCAGGCTGAGGGGCGCCAGGTTCCCGATGCCGCCAACGGGTTCTGCTGCAATTTCGGGGGGTTCGGGAATAACGTGTTGGCCTTTGTGCTTTCCCGGGAGTGACCGATGGAGTCCGTGAAAGGATATCAGTGTAAAGAATGTGGGCGGGCTTTTTACCCGGAACGAAAGATCTGCCTTGGCTGCGGCGGACGGCATTTCAAGGAAATTGCCCTGGGCAAAGAGGGTGTTCTGGTAACTTTCACTAAGCTGCATGCCCTGCCCATGGATTTCGATAGCCGCACCCTGATGCTGGGCATCGTGGAGTTTGCACACGGGCTCAGAGCTTTGGGCCAGCTTTCCACCGATGATGTAGAGATGGGTATGAAGATGCGGCCCCGCTGGGATGTGGTCCGCGAGTTAGATGGGGTACAGGTGTACGGGCTGAGGTTCTATCCGGCCAAGAGGTAAAGTGTCGGTTCTTCGAAGCTCTGGTCTATGGTCAGGGCTTTTTTCTTGAGAGGAGGAAATAGGATGCTCAAGCGCATAGTGTTTCCGCTGCTGGTTTTCTTCATCCTGGTCCTTGCCTCCACAGCCCTAGCTGGATTTGGTGTGGGGGGAAACCTGTTGATCTCCCTGCCCCAGGAGGATTTCGCCAATGTCTCCGAGACCGGGGGCGGGT
>CBDUWG010000474.1:0-1752 GCA_965370845.1 uncultured bacterium | reverse complement strand
AACTGTACATCATGGCCCTGTGGCCCACCGGACAGGCTCAGGCCATGCGAGCTATCGACTTGGTCATCGAGGAGGAGTTCCCGGAGAAAGTGTACGGAACCGACTACGTTCACCTGGGATATAAGGCGGGTGGCTATGGACTTATCAACACCATGCTGGCAGATCTGAAGAAGATGTACACCACGGATATTGAGGGCACGGCCACAGATGACATTCCCATGATGCGCGATGTGCAGACCTTGAGGAACTTCGCCTTCATCTGCAATTTCAGCGCCGGCAGCCCGGGACTGAAAGAATGGGTCCAGTTCGCCGGCGATCCCGGGGGCATCCCGGTGGCTGGCGGCTGCACGGCGGTGAGCGCGCCCCTGCTGTACCCCTATTACCCGCGTCAGATGTTGGGGATGATGGGCGGGCTGAAGGGGGCGGCGGAGTATGAGGCGGCTCTGGCCATTGGGTATCCCAAATATGTCCACATACACCAGCGGGCCATCACCATTATGGGCCCGCAGGCTATCGCCCACCTGGTCATTATCCTGCTCATCATCATCGGCAACATCACCTTTTTCATCGAGAAAAAAAGACAGAAAAAATCCGCTTAATTTCTCCGGAAAAGAGGGTTGATACTATGTACGCTTTGCAGGTCTGGATCGGTGCTCTGCTGACTTTGATGATCTTCAGCTTCCTTTACAAAGATAATCCCTTCTACAAGTTCGCCGAGCACCTCTTTGTGGGCGTTTCCGCCGCCTACTGGATGGTAGTGGGCGTGTGGGGAACCATGATCCCCAATATGCTAGCCAAGATCCATCCCCCGCTGGTGAAGAACATCTTGCCAGCCCTGGCCACGGGGGAACCCGAGTATCACTACATCATCCCCTGCATCTTCGGGCTTCTTCTGCTCACCCGGCTGATCTCCAACATCTCCTGGCTCAGCCGTTGGGCCCTGGCCTTTATCCTCGGCTACACCGCTGGGGTGCGCTTCAGCAGGTTCTTGCAGTCCGACTTCATCGGCCAGATCAAGAGCACCCTGATCTCCATCGTGGCCGTGGGCGACGGCGGCTTTTCCATCGGCATGACCTTCTCACACATCGTGCTCATCGTGGGGGTGGTCTGCGGCCTGATCTACTTCTTCTTCTCCAAGGAGCACAAGGGAGCCTTCGGCGTTGCCTCCCGGATAGGCATCTGGATCCTGATGGTCACCTTCGGCGCCTCCTTCGGCTACACGGTTATGGCGCGTATATCCCTGCTGATCGGCCGAATGTCATTTTTAGGCGAGTGGTTGGGTATGATCGCCGGCTGGTTTTCCTGAGCAGTCCCCGAGGCGAAATTTTCCTTGACAGCGCTCGGGCTTTATGGTTAAATTAGAAGGAGAGCTTTTGTCAACGGCGGAGCGATTTATGGCAGTGAAAAAAAGAGTGCAAAAAACGGGGAGGAAGACGGCAACAGCGACGACGGGCACCTTCCGTTTTACCAGGGCCAATTACTGGACCCTGTTCGCCGGCCTGGTGGTCATCATCCTCGGCTATATCACCCTGCGCATGGGCTCCATCACTCTGGCTCCCCTCCTCCTGGTTCTGGGATACTGCGTGATCATCCCCATCGGTATTCTCTTGCGCCGCAACAAAAAGCCTCCGGCCCGGAAGCGTGAGGTCTCCCCAAATTCCTGAAGATACCGGGACCAGATCGACAGCTCCTGAACGTTGATCTTTCTGGGGGCGATTAGCTCAGTTGGTTCAGAGCGCTTGCCTTACAAGC
>CBDUWG010000473.1:0-1754 GCA_965370845.1 uncultured bacterium | reverse complement strand
CCGCTCTCTTCCTCCCTTAAAAATCCCCGCAGCAAAGGACCCTGTCCCAATCTGGCCAGAGCCCTGCGCAGCTCCGGCTGAAAGACCACCACGATGGCGATGACCGCCACGGGGGCCACGTTGGATATAAGCCAGCGGAGAGCATCCAGCTGAAGCCAATAGGCGGCAAAAGAGGCCACAAACAGGAGAAAAAGACCGGTGAGCATCTGGACAGCTCTGGTGCCCTTCATCAGCATCAGCAGCTTGTAAAAAATGAAGGCCACGGCGGCGATATCTATTAAATCGGAGAGGCCAACTTTTACAAAAGCGAGTTTGAACAGGTCCACGGGGTTTACCTCATCCCAGAGTTCCGCATATGGCACGAGCCATCCGGGCCACCCGATTCATGGCCTCAACATCGTGCACCCGGAGGATATGGGCGCCCCCAGCTACGGCCAGGGTCAGCGCAGCCGCAGAACCCTCCAAGCGATCATCTACGGAAAGATCGAGAACCTTGCCGATAAATGACTTCCGTGAAACGCCCACCAGTACCGGCAAGCCCAAGGCATGCAACTCCCCCAGATGATTAAGGATAACCAAATTATCCTGCACCCTCTTTCCGAAACCGATGCCGGGATCCACCACCAGTCGGTCGCGGGCGATACCAGCCTCTTCGGCTTTCTGCACCCGACGAGCCAGAAACTGGAAGATCTCTGCCATGACGTCATCGTACCGGGGGTTGCGCTGCATACTACGTGGCGTTCCCTTGATGTGCATCAGAATCAGGGCCGCCCCACTTTCAGCCACCACCTCCGCCATCCGCCTGTCGAATTTCAGCGCACTAATGTCGTTAATTATGTGCGCCCCGGCCTTCAGAGCACGCTCGGCAACCTCAGCTTTGTACGTGTCAACGGATACAGGCACCTTCAACTCAGCACACAGTTTCTCCACCACAGGAAGCACCCGGCGCAATTCCTCCTCCAGGGAAACAGGCCGGCATCCGGGCCGGGTGGACTCGCCTCCCACATCGATGATGTCGGCCCCCTGAGCTACCATCTCACGGGCGCGAGGTATAGCTCGTTGGGGGGTGTTGAACTGTCCACCGTTGGAAAAAGAATCGGGTGTGAGGTTGAGCACACCCATAATGTGCGGCCGCTGGCTGAGGGGAAGAGTTCTTCCGCGGCAGCGAAGCCGGTGCTGTTGGGGAATAACCATACCGGCAATAATCCGCCGGATCTCCGTGGAGAGCTGACCGAGGCCGAAGGGCTGGGCCGATATCTTATCCGCCAGTTGCTCCAACTGAGAGATCGTCCCCATGATCAGGACATCGGAACGCCTGGCCCGGGCGGTAACCACTCCCCGAGCCACCGCCGCATCCGCTCCCACAGAGAGCATCTCCTGTTTGAGAATGGTGGCGGCCGGAAAGGAAAGATCGGAGACCTTGACGACCTTAAAAACGGCTTTGGGGGCCAAAATGTCCCACGAGCGGCCATCTGCACCAATGCGCTTGAGCTCCCTGGCAACCTGGGACAGATCCCTGATATCCAGAACACGAACTTGGGGTAAAGCCATAGTACTCCGCGCTCAAATACGGTGGATCTTGAATCGCGAATCGAGACTCTTAAAAGGAAAAACCGATACTGGATTCTGGATACTGGATTCTGGATAAAGGCTAAGACAATTCAAAGGCGGAGACTGGAGAAAGGAAAAACCGATACGGGATTCTGGATACTGGATTCTGGATAAAGGCTAAGACAATTCAAAGGCGGAGCAAA
>CBDUWG010000472.1:0-1758 GCA_965370845.1 uncultured bacterium | reverse complement strand
TGGATGAGCAGCCGATGAGTCCCATAGTCAGCGCGGCGATGAGCAGCTTGCTCAGGGTCTTCATGTTTCACCTCCTGTCTGTATGTGAATCTTATTGAGTCGTGCAGGCAGATGTTAAGACATCAGGCCTCTGATGTCAAGAATCTTTTACAAGAAGAGAAAATTGCCTGAAGAGGGCTATGTATCATATTTAAGCAATAGATGTGCCGAATCATGGAAACTTTTGATATTTTTTCCTTGACAAAAGAACTAAATTATGGTATACTGGTATTTGATTACCAATATAAAGAGGATATAAAAGATGCCCAAGGTGATGAAGATAAGCGAAGCTGCTTCCCTTGGCCTGCACAGTATGGTTTTTCTAGCCTCAAGGCCGGAGAAAATTGTTTCGATCAAAAAGATCGGCACCGTGTTGCACGCCTCCCAGGCGCACCTGTCCAAGGTGCTTCAGCGATTAGCCAGAGCAGGCCTGGTCAGGTCCAGTCGGGGACCCCGGGGGGGCTTTATGCTGGCCAGGCCAGGCGATCAAATAACTCTCCTGGAAGTATACGAGGCCATTGAGGGACCGCTAGTGTCCAGCAAATGTTTGTTCGACACACCCATATGTACCGGTAAACAATGCATTTTCGGCGATCTTTTGGAAACGACAAGCAATCGGTACAGGGCTTATCTGGAGGGAATGAAGCTGTCTAAGCTGACCGAGGTATATGTAAAGGAAGCTGCTCATGCGTAGACAAATTATCAAGATCGACGAGGAAAAATGCGATGGTTGCGGGCGGTGCGTCCCCGCCTGTGCCGAGGGTGCCATCCAGATTATCGATGGCAAGGCCAAGCTGGTGAGCGAGGTGTACTGTGATGGTCTGGGAGCATGTCTGGGCGAGTGTCCTCGTGGCGCCATCACCATCGAGGAACGGGAGGCGGAGGAATTTGACCCAGAAGCCGTGCGAGGTCATTTGAAATCTCAGAAGCAATCGTGGGAACAGACGAAGTCGACCGCCCACGCCAGTGCCATAGACTGCGGATGTCCGGGATCCGCATCCCAGGTGCTGCGCAAGAGAGAGACAGCGCCTGCCGAAGAGAGCTCTCCGGAATCAGGCGGAGTCCCCTCGCAGCTGGGCCACTGGCCGGTACAGCTGGGTCTTGTCCCAGTACAGGCTCCGTACTTTCAGGATGCCGACCTGCTCATCGCCGCCGACTGCGTGCCCGTGGCCTATGCCGATTTTCACCGGCGCTTCCTGACCGGACGGACCGTATTGGTAGGTTGCCCGAAATTCGACGATGTCGATTCATATCACCACAAATTGACGGAAATATTCCGTCAGAACGACATCCGGTCTGTGGAAATGGTCTACATGGAAGTGCCCTGCTGTTTCGGCCTGGTGCATCTGGTGCAGCTGGCCCGGCAGGACTCGGGGAAGGCGATACCCATCACCATGACCAAGATCGGCATCCGGGGCGATATATTAGAGAGAAGCCAGCCGGTTCCGGCAAAGGCTCCATGAGGAACAAAGGGACTAAAAACGTAGCCATCATCCCTTTCCAGGGAAAGCCATCGCGGCTCCAGAGATGGGACAGACTAGTTCCGCAACAAACCGTAATCAACATCGTTATGAAACTCACTTAAAGAATTTTATTAGATGATGTACAAGGTCATAAGGAGAAAAGCATGACCAAATCATGTTGTTCGGGAGCAGGCCAGATGCCAACAGGGGAGGCCATTAACATGGCCAGCCTGGTGGATTACGCAGCGGGGTCAGT
>CBDUWG010000471.1:0-1762 GCA_965370845.1 uncultured bacterium | reverse complement strand
CGAAAACATCCTGCTCAGCTGGTCCTGGCCCTATAAAGAAATCCCGGCTGCATACGCCATCTACCGGGGCATTCTCTCAAACGGCCCCTTTGCCCAGCCTGAGTCCATCGCCACGGTAACGGCAACGACCTACATCGATCCCTCAGTTGCCGGGAATCAACCCATCAACTACTACTACCTGGTCAGAGCCCTGAGCTTCGATGGGTTGGAGTCGGAGCCCTCCGAAAGGGTGGGCGAGTTCAACACCACTACCTTTCATTAGGTTCCCTGATAGCTGGCAATTCCCTTTCCATCGCCAGGGCCGAATGTAAGCAGGGTAGGAATACCAAAACCCTGCTTTTTTTCATCTTCCGCTATTCCCCCACAGCAAAGCTTGTTCCTCCACCACCCCAATCGAATTGCCTCTGCCATCTCTGAAGCTGCTCAACCTGTCTTTTTCTGAACGTCGCTCAATCGGGTAGCTGGGAGCGGTTATCCACCCAATCCGGGTAGCATTGGGCTTGGGGCTTATCGCCCTCTCGCCCACCAGATAAGCTCCTCTAAGCGGTTTGCGTTCCTGCTACAAGCCGCAGAGTATTTCCACCTCCCAGCCACTTCCCGGCTCTCTCTCAATCACCGGTTACCAACGCCGACCTCGGCGCACGATGCAAAAGAGGCAGGACCGAAGCCCTGCCTCTCTCACAAACAACTTGCCACAACCAACTACCTGATCAAGACCATCTTCATGGTCCGGCTGAACTGGTCGGCCTGCATGGTGCAGAAATAGATACCAGCAGAAACCTCAACGCCTCGGGAATCCCGGGCATTCCAGGTCGCCGTGTAGTATCCGGCCTTAAGATCAGCATCCATCAGAGAAACAACCTCCTGGCCCCTCACATTGTAAATCTTCAGGACCACCCGGCTGTTCTCGGGAATCTGATACTTGATCTCGGTGTTGGGATTGAACGGGTTGGGATAGTTCTGAGACAACACAAAGGCCGTCGGCAGCACCGCCGTCGGAGTAGCCGACACAACCGCATCGTGCATCTCGACGTTGCCGCCAAAATCAACGGCGGCGACCTGATAGTAATAGGTCACGCCGTTGGCCAGACCTCTGTCCACATAGGTGTATGAATGAGCATCCTCAGAACTGCCGGCTCCGGAGATCCGCTCGGCGTTGACCTTGACGAAATCCTGACCATCAACGCGACGATAGATCTCAAAGCCCAGGTTCTCCCGCTCGCTGCGCGTCTCCCAGTTGAGACTGACCATCTGATCGCCGGCAGTGGCCGAGAAACTGGCCAGCTCGACGGGGACACCGCCAAAGAACCAGTCCATGATGGAGCACATCAGCTCCGCACGGGTGTTGGTGCCCTCGACCAGACCGGCGAAGTCCACCGTGGTGAAGACGGTCTTGAAGCCGGTGCCCTCATACTGCGTGGCACCGATGTCCACGTGATCTGTGCCCTCATCGTCGGCATCGAAGACCTCATCGCCGAGAATGACCAGCTCGTCGATGTACAGACCGTCATCGGTACCCTTGCCTCCACCCTTGGCCGTGGTATACAGGTCGAAGAGGTCATAGGCGAGACCATCGGCCACGGAGCCGGTGTAGCCATCGGAATGGCCGACCTCGGGGTCGCCGACGATACACATATCCTGGCTCACGGAGGTGACGCCCAGGTAGTCGTAGGGGAACTGCCCGGGGGAGAAGCTACCGGCGCTGGGATAGCGATCGTAGAAGTAATCCATGGCCGACAGGAACAGGTTGCCGCCGCCATCC
>CBDUWG010000470.1:0-1766 GCA_965370845.1 uncultured bacterium | reverse complement strand
ATAGACCCCTGAGGCGTACTCACCTTCATCTCGGTCATCTGCGGAGTGAGCTTAACCCGGAGTAAAGAAACGTCTGCCTTTCCCTCTGCGGAGAAGGTGATGATGGGAACTTTGGTTTTATCCATCATGAACTGAGCATTGGGATCGTCCCGATTGATGACGGCATGAGCGCCTGGCCCTCGCAGCCCCTCAAACAGCAGCGCCTTGGCATCTCGGTAGCTTTTAAAATCCCCGTGAAAATCCAGGTGGTCCCTGGATAAATTGGTGAAGATACCCAGCTCAAAAGGGATCCCAAAAACCCGATCCAGGGCCAGTGCGTGAGAGGAAACCTCCATGACCACGTAATCATTTCCCTGAGAGATCATCTGGGCCAAAATCTCGTGAAGCTCCAGAGCCTGGGGAGTGGTGTACTGAGAGGGCAACGTCTTTTCTCCGGTGAAGGTGGCCACGGTGCCGATGAGCCCGGCACGATACCCGGCCGACTGCAACAGAGAACGCAGCAGGAAAGATGTTGTGGTCTTGCCATCGGTGCCGGTGATGCCCACCATCTTAAGTCTATCCGCCGGCCGTCCATACCACTGGGACGACAAAAGGGATAAGGCCTTTCTGGAATCTTTCACCCGTATGGTGGTCGTCGCACCCGGGATCTCCTCTTGGTCCACTACCACACCCACGGCTCCTTTCTCCACCGCCGAGGCAATAAATCGATGACCATCAGTGTGTTCGCCCCGGATGGCCACAAACAGCGTTCCGGGAGCTACGCGGCGCGAATCATAAGCGATGCCCTGAATCTCAACATCCAGCGGACCGCTGACCTCTTTCTCATCCAAGGCGGATATTAGCTGATTCAGCTTCATGGCTTCGAGACACCCTGGTAACATGATGAGGCCACAGCCATCAGATTCTGGCCACCGCCCGAGGGCGCGCATTCCAGATGACACACGATCCCCTCTCCGATTGAACTGCCCGCCTTCGGCGTCTGTCTGACCACCAGGCCGCTGCCGGAAACCCTCACGGCCAGGTCTCTTTGTCGCAATTTCCGGATGGCCTCTCTCATGGTCAATCCCACCACACGGGGAATCTCAGACGGCTCCGATCCCCGGGTTCCCTGATCGCCCAGATGCACCAGAACCGTCTCCCCCCGAGCCACCAACAGGCCAGCCGGGGGTTGCTGATGGCAAACCTGCAACCCGTCCCCTTCCAGCTCAGCCACCAATCCTCTCTGCTGGAGCCGATGCACAGCGGCGGAACTATTCAAGCCCGACAGGTTGGGCACAACGAGCATCTGGCTGGTATCTCCAGGTTCCGATGTCATCAAACAAAGGTCCGCACAGGGTCCCTTGGGTAAATAAAGAATGCGCTCTGCAATTCTGCGAAAGATGGGCGCCGCAGCCCTCCCCCCTGAGTGTGGGCTCCTGGGCTCATCCAGGATAACCAGGCCCACCAACCGGGGGGACTCGACCGGGAAAAATCCACAGAAGGAGGCCACGAACTTGTTAGATGAAAAACCCGATCCATTTTCCTTTAACTTAAAGGCCGTTCCCGTCTTTCCCGCTATTGTCAGGCCCTTTATGCGGGCCATTTTTCCGGTGCCGCTTTCCACCACCTTTGCCAGAAAGGACCTGAGCATCGCGGCTGTCTCCGGGAAGATCACCCGCCGAACAGGAGATGGTGAGAAATTTCGAACCACGTTCCCTCGTGCGTCGACTATATATCGGACGATGAGTGGCTTCATCAAGGTTCCACCGTTGGCCACAGACGCATAC
>CBDUWG010000469.1:0-1767 GCA_965370845.1 uncultured bacterium | reverse complement strand
ATTTGAGCGCGGAGTTCGGAACTCGGAACGCGGAACTGAAAAGCAAAAACAATAAGATCTGGGATGGAGTGGGGGGGAGCTCCGCACTCCGAGCTCCCAGATCCGAGTTCAATATGCTCCGAGCTCCCAGTTCCCAGCTCCGCGCTCAAGAAGTTACCAACTCTCTAAACTCTCCTAACTCTCAACTCGCTAAACTCTCTGAACTCCCTACCCCCCAAGCCTCTTCAGGTACTTTAGATAATCGCTGTCCGTGGTCAAGATAAGCCAGGTGTTTTTATCCAGGGTGTTCTTGTAGGTCTCCAGCGTTTTGACAAAGGAATAAAACTCGGGATCCTTGTTGAATGCTCCGGCGTAAATTTTGGTGGCCTCGGCATCGGCCTTGCCCTTGACCTCTTGCGACTGGCGGTAGGCCTTGGAGAGGATGGTCTTCAGCTGGATCTCCTTATCTCCCAAAATCTTCGACTTCTCCCCTTCTCCCTGGGACCGGTACTGGGCGGCCATCTGCAGCCGCTCGGCGATCATCCTCTCGAACACCCGCTCGCGGACGCTCTCCACGTAGTTGATGCGCTTGATGCGCACATCCACCAGCTCAATGCCCAAAGCTAACGTCTTCTCAGCCGCAGCTTTTAAAACAGCCCGGGTTATCTGTTCCCGGCCCACTTTTATCTCCTGCACCTCTTTCTTGACCCGAACCTCCTCGCCTCCCGAGCCGATCTCGGTGGTGTATATGGCCCGGTTCGAATTTCGCACCACCTCGATGAGCGCATGGTTGGCTATCTGGTTTCTCACCGCCCCATCGATGATGTTATCCAGCTTGGCATGGGCGATAGACTCGCTTCCCTCCACCGACTGCAAGAACTTCAGCGGGCTGACGATCTTCCAGCGGGCGCAGGTATTCACCCAAATATACCTTTTGTCCAGAGTGGGAATGCGGTTGGGGCGGCCATCCCACTGCAGCAGTCTCTTGTCGAAAGTGACCACTCGCTGAAGGAAAGGCAGCTTGATCTTCAATCCGGGATCTGTCACTTCCCGGATGGGTTTGCCAAATTGCGTGATGATGGCCTGCTGGGTTTGATCTACGGTGAAAAAGGTACTGTTGATGACGATCAGACCAATAAACCCGGCGACGATATATAATACCAGTCTGTTGGATTTCATTTGCCGCCTCCTTCCACAGGCGTGACGCCCAATAGCGGCATCAGGCCCTCCACGCCATCGTCGATGATATACTTCTTCTCCAGCTTGGGGATGACCTCGGAAAGGGTCTCCAGATAAAGTCTCCTTCTGGTCACATTCTTGGCATTGCGGTACTCCCTCCACTGGGCCAGGAACCTGTGGGCATCGCCCGTGGCCGTGTTCACCCTTTCCACCGCATACCCCTCGGCCTCCTTGATCATCCTCTCCGCCTCTCCCTCGGCCCTGGGCACCACCTCATTGTATTCTCTCCTGGCCTCCTGGATGAGCCGGTCCTTGTCCTGCATGGCCGAGTTCACCTCATCGAAGGCCGGCTTGACCTTGTCTGGAGGGTTGACATCCTGCAGAGCCACCAAAATGATCTGGATGCCCGACCCGTATGAGTTTAAAATCGTCTGCAGCTTCTCCCTGACCACCTCGGCGATGTCCATCTTCCCGAAGGTCAGCACCTCATCCACGCTGCCATCCCCAACGCTCAGCCTCATGGCCACCTCGGCGATGTTCTGGATGGTCTCTTCGACATCCCTGACATTGAAGAGAAACGCGTTGGGGTCATCGATCTTATACTGAACG
>CBDUWG010000468.1:0-1774 GCA_965370845.1 uncultured bacterium | reverse complement strand
GGCTTGTTGCTTGTCCTGCGGATCCTGTGGAAATGCAACCCCTACGAAGATGACAGGTTTTTGAATTGACAACGGCAGAAATCCGGCTATATTATCGTATCTCTCAGGTACACATAAAGTGATGTGTGCCGTAAACGAAGATTCAGGAGAGTGATAGTGGCAGAGAGCTTGCGCAGGTGGTATGAGAATCAGGATCGGGTTTCGATCTTTATTTCGATCTTCGTTTTCCTGATTAGCTGCGGCATCTATCTCAAGACCATGGCTCCCACGGTCTCCTTCTGGGACTGCGGCGAATTTATTGCCTGCTCCTATATCCTGGGCATTCCCCACCCCCCGGGAAGCCCGCTATTTGTTTTGATCGGACGCATATCCACCCTGTTTCCGTTTTTTGACCAGATCGCCGCCCGGATGAACTTAGTCTCGGTTTTGACCTCCGCCCTGGCGGTCTGGCTGACCTATCTGGTGATCGTCAAGCTGACCGGCAGATGGGGCAAGGAAAACATGAGCCTGTGGATAAGATTAGGTCGCTACGTTGGTGCAATCGCGGGGAGCTTATTTCTGGCGTTCTCCATGACCTTCTGGTCCAATGCGGTGGAGGCCGAGGTGTACGGCCTCTCCATGTTCCTGATGATGCTGATCCTGTATCTTGCTCTCATCTGGATGGACCACCGGGCCACTCCCAAGGGGGACAAACTCCTGATTCTGATCGCCTACCTGGCCCTCTTGTCCACCGGGATTCACATGACCATCTTTCTGATCATGCCTCCCGTATTCCTGCTCATCGTTCTGACGGATCGCCGGAAGCTGCTGGATTGGCGCTTCTGGATAACGGGTTTCGTCTTGGCCTTGGTCATCCACAGCGTGGTCCCGTTTATGATCGCACTGGGAGCATGGTTCCTGTTGACCCTGTTGCTTACCCTCTCCTCCAACCGGAGAAACGAGTGGGCGCTCTTCTTCTTCTTAACCTGCGCCGGGGTGATGGGCTATTCGGTGCAGGCTTTTATTCCCATCAGGTCATCCAACACTCCCGCCATTGATGAGAACAACCCCTCGGATTGGGCCAGCTTCAAAGGCTTTCTGGAACGCAAGCAGTACGGGCAGCAGAGCATGATAAGCAGGATGTTTCACCGGAGGGGTACCTGGAAGAACCAGTTCGGCGCCAAGGAGAGGATGGGATTCTGGGGGTTCTTCCGGGAGCAGTACATGCACAAGAGCCTGTGGTTTATCCCCATCTTCTTGGGGCTATTCGGCGTCTGGGAGCAGATACGAAGGAGAAAGAGGGAGGGGGTGGTGCTGCTCTTCCTGATCTTAGCCTGCACCGTGGGCCTGGTTCTGTACATGAATTTTGCGGATGGAACCCAGCCTGATCAAATGACCAGGGAGACCATCAGGCTGGAGGTAAGGGACCGGGATTACTTCTTCCTGCCCGGATTCATGTTCTTTGCGCTGGCCATGGGGCTGGGGGCGTTCGGGCTGGTACGCTATCTGGGCGGTCTGGCCGAAAGGGGGCGAAGGCTCCTCCAGCCGGCTCTGGCTGTGGTGGTGGCTGTCCTGCTGGTTTTGCCGCTTTTGGGCTTGAAGCAGAATTACCATCGAACCGACCGCACCGACAACTGGATACCTTACGATTACGCTTACAACCATCTGATGAGTTGCGATGAGGATGGAATGCTTATCACCAATGGGGACAACGACACCTTTCCCCTGTGGTTTTTGCAGAACGTGGAGAAGATCAGGCAGGATGTGAGAGTCATCAATTTGAGCCTGCTTAACG
>CBDUWG010000467.1:0-1776 GCA_965370845.1 uncultured bacterium | reverse complement strand
CGGTGGCCAGCAGGTTAAATCTGACCCGGGCCGTGAGTGGTGAAAAAAGGGAAGATGATCCTTTCTTGCGGGGCAACGAGATTGTTTACGTACCGGCCACTTTTATCGCTCAGCTTAATGAATTTATGGATCAATTATTTACCAAGATGATGCCGCCCATGGACTTTTATCTAAAAGGATGGGATGTTGCACATCCGGATCGTGCGTGGCAGCGTTGATGATCTTTCGGGAGAGCTAACCCATGACTGATCAGTCCCCAGGTAGGATCGTTTCCATGAGAGATGTGCTGTTTGTCATCTTCAAGCGCCAGAAGATGATTATCTCCATCTTTCTTGTTACAGTGGCCACAGTTACCATTGGTGTTTTCCTGACAAAGCCCGTTTATGAAGCCTCGGTCAAGATTCTCCTCAACAGGGAGGTGAGTGAGTCGTTGCTCAAAATGGCGCCGTGGTATCCAATGACGAGGAAATATGAGTTGGAAGAGGAGATCAATTCCGAGATCGAGTTAATCAAAAGTCGAGAGGTGATAGAGGCGGTATTAGATGAATTAGATCAGAAGGTTTCAGTCCAGAAACCTTCTGATTCGCAAGATGTTTCCCCGAGTAGTGCCTCTGATAGCGAGATAGGGGAGAGGGATTTGGTACGGAGCCGTTTGAATAGGATTTTTGCTCTCCAGAAGAAGATCGTCGCCGAGCCCGTGAAGAAATCCGATGTTATCCAGATTCGGTATAGCTGCCACGATCCGCAAATGGCCATGGATGTTCCCAACGCCGTGGCCGAGAAGTATATCGACTATCGCGCCAAGATCTACCGGACCAGCGGGGTGGTTGATTTCTTCGATGAGCAGATGGAGATCACAAAGAGCAACTTAGATCAGTTAGAGCTGGCATTGAAAGATTATCGCCAGCAAGAAGCTCTTCTGTCCTATGACAAGCAGGAGATGATACTGCTGTCAAAGCTCAACGAGTTTGAGATCTCCCTGACGAAAGTGCGCAAGGACATCATTAGCAAAGAGGCAAAATATGAAAAAATCCGCGATTTCATGTCCTCTGCCCTGCAGCCTTTGGTTCCTTCCCTGGAGATCAGGGAAGAGGGCATTATCTTCGCCCTTCATGGTCGGCTCATCGATCTCCGAATGCAACTCAACAAACTTCTAACCCATTTTACCGAGGACCACCGGGAGGTGAAAAACCTCCGTAGAGAGATCGATCTAGGCCAGGCCGAGCTGAGAACAGAGGTGGAAAAGGTGATCGAACTGGAGGAATCTTCCCTGGAGATCCTGCGGGCAGAAGAGAGTGCTTTGAACTCCACTGTTAACATGTTGTACAAGGAGGTGAGAGCACTTCCGGAGAAGGAGCTAACCGTCATGCGGCTGCAGAGGGCCATCGAGGACCACCAAGGGGTTTATTCCATGTTGGTGCTCAAGAGAGAAGAGGCCAGGATTTCCGAGGCCAGTGATCGCCGGATCACCAATATCTCCGTGATCAGTCGGGCCACCTTGCCTATTCGTCCCATTCGGCCCCAAAAGGCTATGTTACTTATAGTAGGATGTCTCATAGGGTTGATTGGCGGATTTGGGTTGGCTTTCGTGGTGGAGTACTTGGACCACTCCCTGAAGACCAACGAGGATGTGGAACATTATCTTAACCTGCCCGTTTTGGCTTGTATCCCCGAGATGAAACAGCTCTAATTTTCGAGGTTGCACAGATGTATGAAAAATTCTATGGCCTGATCGAGAAACCCTTTAACGTGACCCCGGACCCGAGATTTCTCTAT
>CBDUWG010000466.1:0-1779 GCA_965370845.1 uncultured bacterium | reverse complement strand
AGAACAGAGAAGGACAGATGTTCATCGGGCCATCCGGAAAAGTGCTCCGCGAGCTGCTGAGAACGATTGACATTCATTTGCCCGATCTTTATATGACGAATCTCATAAAATGCATGCTTCCCGGATACAGGAAGCCGAAGGCCGATGAGATAGAGATCTGCAGCCAGCACCTGGATCGGGAGATAGAGCTAATAAATCCCAGAATACTGGTTTCGCTTGGCTATTATGCAACCAGATACCTCTTGGGAAAATACGCGATTGCGTTGCCGCCCAGAGCAGAGCTTCACCAGGTATATGGGGAAGTGTTGCCGGCTGGTGACAGGAAGTTGCTTCCTGTGCGGCACCCGGCCGCCGTTCTGTACAACAGTTCCATAAAAGAGGAGATGCTAAGGAATTACAGCAAGATGCGCCTGCTTTTAACGAATCTGCTGAAAAAAGGCCAGTAGGCTCAGTGGCCGGATAAAAAAAGGGAAAGCAAGAGGTGAAATAAGATGCCGGCGAAAAAAAACGTGAAGATCTCCCATGTTGAAGAAGTCTGGCTGGCGAAATTAGAACGTCAGCTCATCTATCCGCAAAAGGAGCACATCGGGATCATCGAGGTGGCGAATTTCCCGGCGTTGGGAAAGCTCACGGCGCTGCGCTTTATCGAATGGGTGCAGGAGAACCCCGGGGGGGTGATTTCGCTGCCCACCGGGAAAACGCCGGAGCATTTCATCAGACGGGTGAAGTTCTATTTGAGCAATTGGGATTCGCCGGAGGTACAAAAGGATTTGAGCGAAGGCGGCGTGGATCCGACGATCAAGCCGGACATGAAGAGCTTGCACTTTGTTCAAATTGATGATTTTTATCCTATCGACCCCGAGCAGACCAACAGCTTCTACTATTATGTCAATAAATTTTACATCAAGGGCTTTGGTCTGGATGGAAAAAAGGCGTTGCTGATAAACACCGCACAGCTGGGGATACCCAAGGGGAAAAAGATGACGGATATTTTTCCCGACAACACAGTCGATTTGTCATTGCGTGTCCGCCAGCCGAGAACTCGGGTTGAGCGTCGTCAAAAAGCAGTGATTGCTCAGGTGGATCAATGGTGTATGGAATATGAAAGCCGTATCCGCAAACTGGGGGGAATAGGGTTTTTCTTGGGCGGTATCGGGCCGGATGGTCATATTGCCTTTAATGTGAGGGGCTCGGACCACTATTCCACTACCCGGCTCATGCCCACCAATTATGAAACCCAGGCCGCCGCTGCCACCGATCTGGGTGGTGTTGCGGTGGCTAAAAACCGGCTGGTCATCACCATTGGGCTGGCTACCATCACCCTTAGCAGGGATGTTGTGGCGATCATCATCGCTGCTGGCGAGGCCAAAGCGCCGGTAGTGTTCAATGCCATCCAACAGCCTAAGAGCATTTTGTTTCCAGCAACGGTCTTGCACGATCTGCCCAACGCCCGTTTTTACCTCACCAAGGGAGCTGCGTGCCTCTTGACCGAGAGAGTTTATGTGGATGTGAAAAGGGCTGCGCAGCTTTCCGCGGAGATTGTGGAGCGTATCGTCATCGATCTGGCCCTGGAGCGCAACAGACGTATCCGCGACCTCGGCAGGGATGATTTCAACTCCATACGTTCCTCTGCAGAGGTACTAAGGCGTTTTGAAGGAGATGTGTCGGCCGTTACCGGAAAAGTGCAGCAAAATCTGATGGAAAAAATCGAGCGCGGGCGGGCGGATATCCAAAACACAACGTTTATGCATATGGGGCCCCATCATGATGATATCATGT
>CBDUWG010000465.1:0-1784 GCA_965370845.1 uncultured bacterium | reverse complement strand
CCGCGAACCAAAAATGAGAAGAAGATCAAGGCCTTTGTGCGTCCCCATCTGGTGATCCCGGATCCGGACGTCTGTTTGCTGGAACAAGGAATTTTCTGTGCCGGTTTCGCTACCAGAGATGGTTGTGGGGCCCAATGTCTTCAGGTCAACATGCCCTGTCGCGGATGTTACGGTCCTCCCCCAAAGGTCATCGACCAGGGAGCCAAGATCGTTAGCGCTCTGGGCTCCATCATCGATGCTGAGGACCCAGAGGAGATAAACCGGATACTGGACCAGATTCCAAATCCAATTGGGTATTTCTACCGCTTTGGGCTGCCCTACTCAATTCTGCGCAGGAGAGTCATCAAATGAAACGCATTACTATCGACCCCATCACCCGATTGGAGGGGCACGGAAAGATCGAGATCTTTCTCGACGATGCCGGAGATGTGGCCAACGTATACTTTCAGGTGCCGGAGCTGCGGGGTTTTGAGAAGTTTTGTGAGGGACATCCCGTGGAGGAGCTACCCCGGATCACCACGCGTATTTGCGGCGTTTGTCCTGAGGCACACCACTTGGCCTCGGCCAAGGCCTGTGACGAAGTCTACCACGTGGAGATACCCAGTGCTGGAAAGAAATTACGCGAGTTGATGTACAGCGCCTTTTTCGTTGCCGACCACGCCACCCATTTTTACATCCTGGCTGGCGCAGATTTCGTGGTGGGGCCCGAGGCCAATCTCGCCGAGCGGAATATCTTCGGTCTCATTCAAAAAGTGGGCACCGAGGCCGGACTCAAGGTGATCAACGCCCGTCATGCCCTGCACGGGGTGATCAAAATCCTCGGCGGCCGAACGATCCATCCGGTCAGTGCCCTTCCCGGTGGGTTCAGCAAGAGCATCAACGAGGAGGAACGGCAACAGATCGAGCAGGTGGCCAAGATGGCCGTGGAGTTCGGCAAATTCAGCCTGCAGCTCTTCGATGACGTCGTCCTGGCCAACAAGAAGTACGTGGATCTGATCCTCAGCGATGCCTATGCCCACCAGACCTATTCCATGGGCACTGTCGATGAGAATAATCGGGTCAACTTCTACGATGGCCATATCCGGGTCGTGGATCAAAAGGGCCAGGAGTTCGTTAAATTTGAAGCCGCCGATTACTTAAAGCATCTGGAAGAGCATGTGGAGCCCTGGACCTACATGAAGTTCCCGTACTTAAAGAAGATCGGTTGGAAAGGTCTGGTGGACGGCCCCGACAGCGGTGTCTACAAAGCCACGCCCCTTTCCCGTCTCAACGCCGCCGATGGCATGACCACGCCCCTGGCTCAAGCAGAATACGAGCGCTTCTATAAAACTTTGGGCGGTAAGCCGGTTCACGCCACCCTGGCCACCCACTGGGCCCGGCTCATCGAGCTGATGTATGCCGCGGAGCTGATGATGGAGCTGGTGCAGGACCCGGAGATAACCAGTAAGGAGATTCGTCGCATTCCCACCGAGACTCCCACGGAGGGGGTGGGCCAGGTGGAGGCACCACGTGGCACTTTGATTCACCATTACGTCACCGACGAAAATGGCATTGTTACTAAGGTTAACCTGATCGTGGGCACCACCAACAACAACGCGGCCATATGCATGTCCCTCAAGAAAGCCGCCCAGGGGGTGATCAAGAAGGGCAAGAAGGTCAGTGAGGGGTTGTTGAACCTGGTGGAGATGGCCTTTCGCGCCTATGACCCATGTTTGGCCTGTGCCACTCATTCTTTACCCGGCCAGATGCCCCTGACCATCGAGATCCACGATAACAAGGGCCAA
>CBDUWG010000464.1:0-1785 GCA_965370845.1 uncultured bacterium | reverse complement strand
GATCATCAACGAGTATGCTCATCGTCGGCAAGCTCCTTTTCTGACGGCCTCAAATCGTTGCTTTTATCATCTCCCAGCATAAGCCTCACGCGCTGAATCTCGGCCCTAATCATCTCGCCATCAGCATCATCGGGGCGCAGGCTCAGATACTGTTCCCACAGATCGATGGCCTGAGGAAAATCCACCTGATGATAGGCGTAGATGACGCCAAGGTTCCGTAGAGGATCCGGATAGCCGGCATCCAACTCTATTGCCCGCCGATACGCCCTCGCGGCCCGGTCATAATAACCGGCCTGTTTACAGGCCAGCCCCAGATCGTTGTGGGTTTTGGCCGACCAGGGATCCAGGGCGATGCTGTGCTGATAAATCTGGATGGCCCGCTGATGATCTCCCATCCGCAGGCAGGCCAGGGCCAGATTGTTCACGATCCCCAACCTCTCCGGTGCCAGGCGGAGGGCTCGTTCGTAGGCCTCCGCCGCCAGCCGGTAGTCGCTCATCTGAAAGAAGACATTCCCCAGGCTGAGGTGAGAACCATAGAAGGAGGAATCCATGGCTACGGCCTGCCGGCCCTCCTTTATAGCTCGCTGAAACCGGCCCCGCCGGGCCAGCTCCTGGGCCAGGTTACCCCTGGCCGCGGCATAGTTGGTAACCAGCTCCTGTAGAAAGAAATCCTGCCCAGCGCATTTCCCCCCCAGGCCGCTCAGGCGGTAGCGATCCCAGATGCTCAGCAGATCGTCCGTCTCCATTCGGTCCCTGCGCAGTTGATAAACAATCCCCACCTGATGAGCAGTCCAGCCGGAGATTTTCGGCAGATCTGCCGGTGTAGTGCCATAGATCGGCCTTCTCTCAGGGTCCAGAGACCCCCGAGGAGGGGCGAGGTGCCGAAAGATATCCGCTCGACCGGTATGCCGCAGGCTCACATCGAGTCTCTTCCGCTCAATGATTCGGGCATAAGCCAGGGAAAACGTCGGCGTGTCCATACTGGTGAACAACAACGCCTCCGGCTCCAAAGTGGCCAGGATGTTCTCCCCTAAATCAGCGGCCACAAATTGCCGGCTCCGGTCGTTTGCCGCAAAGTTGCCCCGCAAGGGCACGATGGCCAGCAGAGACACCAGACATCCCAGAATCACACCCAAACAGCGGTACGGTCGCCGGCTTAATGGAACCATCAGCCGAAGGAGTTCCCCACCCAACCACCCAGCTCCCATCCCCGTCCACAACGCCACCACGGCAAAGGCGGGGATGAAAAAAACCTGCACCAGATAGAGATCTCTGGGAGTGACGGGAAAATTCAGCAGCCAGACCACACCGGGGCCACAGAACAGAAAAAGACACAGGGTGAGTACCGCCCAGTCCCTGCTCCGGCGAAACATGAATATCAGGCCGGCCAACCCCAAGCCCCAAAAGACCGGCCCGAATTGTTTTCTGGCAAGGATCATCAGGGCCAGCAACTGGTCTCTTAGCAATTGCCATGAACGGGGGTTCTTGATCAGACTTCCATACGAGGCCCGGCTGATGTGGGCCAGAACTCCCCTCATGGTCACAGGGTGACCCCAATCCAGAGGTGGGTTGGCCAGAGCCCGGAGGGGCAGATAAAGATAAACGGATAGTCCTAAAACCAGAAATATCATCGCCAGCAGGGGATCTTTCCAGTTTTCAAAGAGCTTGTCCCTATGCCAGGTCAAAAAAAACAAAAAAGCGGGCATCGCCAAAACGGCAGTAGGATGATGCGCCAGACTCAGGCCGAAAACGAAGACGAACAGAAAAAAGTAGCGGCTCTCCCCC
>CBDUWG010000463.1:0-1788 GCA_965370845.1 uncultured bacterium | reverse complement strand
CCGAAGACGGACGCCTACCGGCTGATCAACGCCGAGGGGGATTTCCTCCCCGGCCTGATCGTCGACGTCTACGGCAAGGGGCTGGTCTGCCAGTTCTCCACCGCCGGGGCGGGACGCTGGAAAACGGAGATTGTCTCCATCCTTGGCGATCTTCTCCAGCCAATGTTCATCTTCGAGCGCTCCGACATGGCCGCCCGGACAGAGGAGGGTCTTAAGCCGGTCAAAGGACCGCTCTCCGGCGAGCTCAAGTCCCCGGTGGAGATTCAGGAACATGGCCATCGGTTCCAGGTGAAGATCCCCGAAGGGCAAAAGACCGGCTTTTTTCTCGACCAGCGAGAGAACCGGCGGCTCTTCGGGTCGCTGGCCGAGGGCAAGCGGGTCTGCGACTGCTTCTGCTACACCGGAGGTTTCTCCGTTTACGCCGGAGGAGGAGGAGCCAAAAGCATCGTGGCCGTGGACAGCTCTAAGGAAGCCCTGGAGCTGACCTGGAAAAACCTGACCGTGAACAAGCTGAACAGCATCCTGTCGGATCTTGTCTGCCAGGATGTCTTCGGGTACCTCCGCCAGCTAACGGACCAGTTCGACCTCATCGCTCTGGACCCACCTCCTTTCGCCCGTAAAAAGGGCGATGTGCCAAAAGCCTCCCGGGGATACAAGGATGTGAACATGTGGGCCATGAAGAACCTGGCCCGCGGAGGTATGCTGTTCACCTTTTCCTGTTCCCGGGCTATCGATGTGAAGCTTTTCCGGCAAATCGTCTTCGCCGCCGCCGTGGACGCCAAAAGACAGGTTCAGATCATCGACAGATTGGGTCTTCCCTTCGATCACCCGGTGAGTCTTTATCATCCCGAGGGGGAATACCTCAAGGGCCTGGTCCTTCGGGTGGTTGAATAAGTTCAGAGAGTTCTAAGAGTTTAGAGGGTTCCAAAAAATCCTATCCTATGATTTCCCTTAGCTCTTAACTCACCCAACTCTCTAAACTATAAATAGATTGGAGAACAGATATGGCCTCATTCAAAACCTGTTACTCAGACATCGTCCAGCGGGCCTTGGTCTTCGCCGCAAAAAAATACACGGAGCCCCGCAAGGGCACCACCATCCCCTACATCACCCATCCGGCCCACGTGGCCATCATCCTGGCCCGCCACGGCTTCGACGAGAATGTGTTGGCGGCGGCTCTTCTCCACGACGTATTGGAGGACACAGAGACCACCCCTGAGGAACTGGGCCAGGAGTTCGGAGAGCAGATCCTGCATCTGGTTCAGGAGCTCAGCGAGCCCCAGTTCGACCAACCTAAAAGGGAAACCTGGGGTCTGCGCAAAAAGGCCAAGCTGGGGATGCTACAGACGGCTTCCCACAGCACTCTGGCCATCGTCGCCGCCGACCGGGTGCACAACACCGCCAATATCCTGCACGACATAGAAAAGGAGGGTCCCGGCGTGTGGACCCGTTTCAACAGCAGCCCGGAGAGGATCCTGGAGTTCGGACGAAAGGTGCTGGAAATTCTGCGGGAGAGATTCCCTCATCCCTTGACGGAAGAGTATGCCGAGCTGTTGGAGAAACTGGGGGAAGCACCGAGGACGTAGGGGTGAGGAAACCGGATGCTGGATACTTGATTCTGGATTCTGGATAAAAAGAGATTGTCCGCTGGGTATTGTTGTTTTCTAGGATCTAGGATCCAGGATCGGTTTTTAAAGTTTCGATACCGATAACCGAGCCTCGCTATTCGGGACTCGGGATCCGGGAACCGTAATGCTTAAGACCTCGGCTATGTTTTTTTCTTTTCCC
>CBDUWG010000462.1:0-1799 GCA_965370845.1 uncultured bacterium | reverse complement strand
CAGGTTCCCGGAGGTGCCCTCGACCCCGCTCTGCGTGACCGGGCCGATGTCATCGTCGCCGCGGAGCTCGATCTCGTATTGATCGTAGCTGTAGTCGATGACACCCTGGATATACTCGATGCGATCGTTGAGCTGCGGCTCGTAGCTGTAGTCGCCGCTGACGTCCACCTGAGCGGTGCCGGATCCGTCGCTGATGTGCCAGTTGCCGAAGCCATCATCGGGATTTGTGACGGTAACATCGCTCACCCTGATGTAGACACCTTCGTATGGCTCGCTGATATTGGAATCGAACTGGAGATCACCGGTCGGGAGCTCCACCGGAGGCAGGTCATTTCCGGAGCTGATTAGGGTGTAGGAGGCGATGTTGTCAAGCTCTGTCTTGCCAAAGTACTCCGCGACTTCGCCGGTTAATTGGATCTTATCCCCGACGGCCGGGCTGTAGTTCCCGCCGTCGTAAATGTAAAGGCCGTTCCAGGCCCCGCCGGTACCCTGAGGATCCGCGTCGTCCTGGATATGAAAATGGCTGCTGGAGTGGGAGTGGTCCTCCGTGACCACCCCGGTGAAGGTAACCAAAGCGCCCAGCATGGGAGAGGGATAGGTGCTGTCCAGGCCCGCATCCGCCGTGTACTGGATCTCATAAATGGTGGCCGCGACGCTCTGTACCACGGTGTAAGTGACCACCTGGGCGGGGGCGTTTTCCGGCTCATATGAGGTGTTTCCCACGTTATCGGTGGCGGTGATATAGAACCCCACCACAGTGCCTATCGGCTGCGGCGGGATCAGGCCCAGATAGGAGGCCCCTCCGAGATGCTCCAGGGGCGCATCGTAAAACTCCCCGCCGTTTAGCTGATAGAAGAGAGTGGCCTCCATGATGGTCCCGTCGTCCACGATGGTTACCTCCACCTTCACCGTGTCCTCGGGCTGGGGTGGAATAGGGGAGTATGAGTAGCCGATGAGCGGAGCGCCGGTGGCCAGAACCAGGTCCTCCGGTTTGCGGCACAGAATGGTGTAGTTGCCGTAAACGTGATAGATTATACCGGTGATGGATTCGTAGATGGACCCGACCGGTGGCTTAGGGTAAGTCTGCAGGCTGTCGGCATAGAGGCGGATCACACATGACTCCGAGGAGCCGCCATCATCGCTCACCCAGAACTGGTCGTACTGGGACACCTGAGCGGTGACGACCACGTTGTCCACCCGAATTAGGCAGCCCTCGTACTGCTCCGCAGAGCGCTCGATGGAGGCCAGAGAGTCCACATCTGAGGGCGACAGGGCGATCGTATCGGGAAGGGGAATCCCCTCGCCCACCTTCAGCACGCTGCTGGTGGTGATGATCTCGGTCATGCTGGTCTCGATGTTAAAGCCCGTCTCCAGACTGTCGCTGCTGGTGGTGTATTCTCCGATGGTGCCGATGACCAGGATGGAGTCTCCCCGGCTGACGTTGAAGGCAGAATTGTCGCTGTTGAAGAGCAGAATGCCGCTCCAGGGGCCACCGGCGATATCCTGCATGTATAAGGTGATGTTGCTTCCAGCGTAGAGCTCTCCGGCGCCCACGGTGACGATGCCTGTGGTCCAGATGGTATCGTTGGGAGAGGCGGCCTGATAAGAGCTGTCGTCGCCGGCATCGACCTGCTGAATATCCTGAATGCTCATATAGGGATAGGGAATCTGGGCAGCGGCCGGCGAGAACCACATCAGGGCGAGGGCCAGGAGGACGAAGGATATAAATGACTTCATCGTTTTTCTCCTTTCCGGCTTAAGGGTTATTTGATGACCAGGAATTTGGCCAGTCTTACCTG
>CBDUWG010000461.1:0-1811 GCA_965370845.1 uncultured bacterium | reverse complement strand
TAGAAGACGGTAAAACCTCCCACCAGCGGTCCCTCCAGCAAATTGATCTTCATCTGCTCGACCACATACTCCCAGGATCCATGGGGAACCCATCCAAAAGAGGATATCTTCCTGGCCTGCTCTGTCCAGTCCGAACAGCTCTCGTGACAGTTGTCATCGATGGCCTCGTAGGGGAGACACGACTCCAGGGGCGCGCCGTAGTCCTTCAGGTAGCGAGCCGCCTCTCCTGACCACCATCCATAATCACAGGACCCGCCTCCGCAGGAGAAGATATGCTGCTCCGACAGATCCAGATCCTGTCCCGGGCTATCGCTGAAGATGTTGATCCGCCCCTCGAAGGTGGCCATGGTCCCGAAGGCCACACAGCTTCCGCAGGGTCCCTGGTCCCGGATGGGAGTCACCCAGTCGACGCCATCTATATCTCGCCAATCCAATCTCTCCGGCAGATCGGGTTTCGGCCCGCTGTTACGGTAGATGTGCTCTTCCCTCTCCGGGGCAGACTCAAAGATCGCGCCGCAGCGCAGCCTTTGCTCCTGGGAGCTTAGCCGGAAGATGGGGTTGTCCGCCGCCGTCCACCGGGCGTCTTTCTCCGCGATGGCCTGCCGGATCTCGCTCAGGTCCTGATCGTCCATGGCGTTGACGGAGGCGGCCAGAAGGCTTATCATGATGATACAAAGCAAACAAACGATCCGCTTCATGATTTTCTCCACCCTTTCCACTGAGGTAATTGTATACATGGTCTATCTTTTTATTTTAGCATGTTTTTCTTAAGATGTCAAGGGCAAATTAGTCTGCTAATAAAATAGGGTTTGTGGAGAAAAAGGGCACGGCGGTCGTGTCCGTAAAAGAAGGTCGTTTGTCCATGTCGAAACTTGAAAAAGCCGATCCTAGATCCAGGATCCAGTTCCATCCAGTATCCTGTTTCATATCGAGTTTCATCTCAGCCTCATCGTCTGAGAAAACTCTTGACATAATGAGACACATCTGATATAATATCATCGTCGAAACTATCACATCCTCGCTCATACACCTCCATAAAAAACCGGACCGGGGTGATGCATCAGTGATTCAGGACACCAGCGGATACCGCCCCCCGTCTTCTCATAAGCAGAAACTCCTTCTGCGCGTGAGGGACACCCTGCGAACGAGACACTACAGTCGCAGAACGGAACAGGCCTACCTGGCCTGGATCAAACGGTTCATTCTCTTTCATCGAAAACGCCATCCAGCAGAGATGGGCGAGGCGGAGATCAACAGGTTCCTTTCGCATCTGGCCATCAAGGAGCATGTCAGCGCATCGACACAGACACAAGCCCTCAGCGCTATCTTATTTCTGTACCGGCACGTTATCCGTAAAGAAATTGGATCCCTGGATGGTCTTATTCGTGCTCGCAAGTCAAGACGATTGCCTGTCGTTTTGAGCAAAGATGAGGTCCGGGCGGTCATCGCTGAACTGCAAGGCGAAATCCGATCGATAGCCATTCTCATGTATGGTGCTGGAATACGGTTGCTGGAATGTTTGCAGCTTCGTGTCAAGGACTTAGATTTTTCTGCCAATCGCATCACTGTACGAGACGGTAAGGGAAATAAAGATCGCATCACGATGCTGCCAGAATCCGTGAAAGATATGTTACAGATACATCTCCAACGAGCTCGACGTATTCATCGGCACGATTTACGCGATGGGTGGGGTCGTGTCCACATGCCCTATGCGCTGAATCGGAAGTATCCCAATGCAGCCACAGAATGGGGCTGGCAGTGGGTTTTTCCCGCGCCCCATCGATGGAAGAACAGGCAAAAAAAACAACAGG
>CBDUWG010000460.1:0-1812 GCA_965370845.1 uncultured bacterium | reverse complement strand
CTCATCGATAAAGATGATCACGTTATTAGCCTTTTTTATCTCCATGATCACCGCCCTCAACCGCTCCTCAAACTGTCCGCGATATTTGGTGCCGGCCACAATGGCCGCTAAGTCTAGAGCTACCACTCGCTTATCCTGCAGCACGCGGGGTACTTTCTTCTCCACGATCCGCTGGGCCAGACCTTCAACGACGGCGGTCTTGCCCACTCCCGGCTCGCCGATCAACACGGGGTTGTTTTTCTTGCGGCGCGACAGAATCTGGGAAACCCTCTCCACTTCCTTGTCTCTCCCGATAACAGGATCCAGTTGATCCTGACGAGCCATCTCGGTCAGATCGCGTCCAAAATGGTCTATGGCCGGAGTTTTGGAGCTCGCCTTGCCTTTATCCTCTCCGGACATGATTTTCTCCAGCTCTTCTTTCACATCGGAGTAAGTAATCTCGAAGGTGCTCAGCACATGGGCGGCTACTCCCTTCGTCTCGGCCAACAAGGCCAGCAAAAGATGCTCGGTACCCACCGGCTTTGAGTTCAGAGCCCGGGCCTCATAAGAAGCCCGGTCTATAGCCTGCCTTGCTCGAGACGTAAATGGAATCTGGCCTATGGTTAAGGTGCTAGATGATGTGGAGATGGCCTCCTCTACTGACTGACGAATTTCATCCAACCCCACGTCAAGGCTGACCAAGATGGCGGCGGCCACACCACTTCCCTCGCGAAGGATGCCCAGCAGCAGATGCTCCGTACCCACATAATTATGATGTATCCGGGCTGCTTCATCCCGGGCCAGCTGCAGCACCCGTTTCACCCTATCGGTATACATACCGTTCATATCAGGGATCCTCCCTGTCTTGGCTGGCCATCATCTTCAGTATAGCCGCTCAAGGTGGCCAATTTCTCTCTAACCAGCTTGGCCCGCTTTGCATCCCGCTCGATAGCATCCATCTTCTTATTAAACAATTTCTGCAGGTGGGCGGGTTGCAGCAGCACGATTAAATGGTTCAAGGAAGCTATGGAAATGGACTGGATCATCTTCAAGCCCACCCCCAGGCGCACCGCCGAGATCAGACTCATCAGCTCCTGGGATGACAGCACCCGTGCGGTTTTCAGGATGCCGAAGGCCCTCCAGATCTTGTCCTCGATCTGCGGTCGGGCATCAGTCAACAGAGTCTTTCGAGCATTTTCTTCATAGTCGATGATCTTCCGGGTGGCCTGCTCGATGTCATCAACGATGTCTTCTTCGGAACGACCTAACGTGGTTCTGTTGGACATCTGGAACAGATTGCCTAAAACCTCAGTTCCCTCCCCATAGAATCCACGCACAGCCAGGCCAACCTGGCTGATTCCCTGCAGGATCTCATTTATATCTTTGGTCAATACCAAGGCCGGGAGATGAATAAGCACCGAAGCCCGCAGCCCCGTGCCCACATTGGTAGGACAGGCGGTCAGATAACCGTACTGGTCCGAGAAGGCATAATCCACATGTTTGCTAAGCTCATCGTCTATGCGGTCTACGATCTGCCAGGTCTCTCGAAGCTGCAGACCAGATCGAATAGCCTGAAGACGAATATGGTCCTCCTCGTTGATCATGACGCTGACCACCTCCCGTTCGCCCACATAGAGTCCCTGGTTCTTATCCCCCTTGGCCAGATCACGGCTGATGAGATGCCGTTCCACCAAAAAATCTCGCTCCAGCTTCTTCAGCTTACCGATATGAACCAACATCCCCTTGCGGAGAAACATGTTCTCCTTGACCACCCGGCTGAATTGATCCAGAATCTTTACTAACTCCGGACCCTGGGAACGATTGGTGAAGGAA
>CBDUWG010000459.1:0-1814 GCA_965370845.1 uncultured bacterium | reverse complement strand
TCCTCTTTGGTGAGCATGGCCAGGTAGCCGATGTCAAAGCCCAGTTTTTTGAGGGCTTTCATAAGACCACCACCTTTTTAGGAAACGCCCTGAAACGGGTTACTTCACCAACAGCAGTTTTCTGGCCTTGGTCGCACCGCCATATTCCAGCCGGCAGAAGTACACCCCGCTGGCCACCCTCACGCCCCGGTCGTCCCGGCCATCCCAGGAGACCTGGTGACGTCCGGCTTCTATGTTGTCGTTCAGCAGAGCGCACACCTGCTGGCCGTTGATGTTGTAGATTTTCAGGGAGCTGTGACCGGCTTCTGGCAGGGTGAACTCGATCTGCGTCCCGGCGTTGAAGGGGTTGGGATAGTTGGACAAACCCAGTTGGTGTTTCTCCGGCAGCTGACCGCTGGGAGGGGCTGAGGTGAGGATGCCCAATACATTGGCCAGTTGGATGGCGTCGATTTCGCCTGAGTTCCAGTTTCCCCCATAGGCAAATCTCCCGTGGGCTAGGTAGTGCAGGCCGATGATGGGAAAATAGATCTCTTCAGCGTTGGCCGGATTCGTGATCTGCACCTCTCCCATGTTGATGGGCATTCCGCAGATATCGCAGTTTTCGGAGCCCCGTAGTCTATGAAATACAAGGTAAGGACAGTCCGTAGGTAGGGGCTCAAACTCTTCAAACGCTGGCAGATTGGAGATTTTCTCGATAAACTGCTCAGCGACCTCAGCGCCGTCTAATAAGTGGTTGGCATCGCTATCTGGATTGTTGATATGGGTTCCAAAATAGTGCTCGAAATCATCTCTCAGGCCATCGTCATCGTCATCGTTCGTCGTCTCGATGGAAAAATGCGAGGTGTTGTAGTGCGCCAGGACCTCTTTCAGAAGCTCGATGTCAACCCGGCCCGTGTTCACTGTGCCATCGTAGGAGAAGCTGCCGTGCTCCATGTAATGGAGTCCCATGAAGGGTATGTAAATATCCTTGACGCGCATGGGATTGCAGATGACTACTCCGCCCATGTCCGTCACCTCACCACAAACCTGACAGTTTTCAATGCCATTCTGAGAGAGAATTGTTACATAACATGATGTGTCACATGGTGTCTTTTGTAGTGAGTTGATGATGGCGCTGAATCTCAGGGCCTCTTCGGGTCCGCAAAGAGATTTTCCATAGCGTCCGCCCCAAACTGCCCCCAACAGAACTTCCTCGCGATACGTGAGCAGGTCGCCATCCGGTTCTTCAGGACCCAGGGAGAGCCAGTGCGGATCGTCTGCCATCGCCTTCCCCGGCGCCATGGCGAATATGAGAGAGAGAGCCGCGGCGGGCAGGGTTTTTTTCAACAGATTCTGAACGGACGGCCTCTGGGCGGCCAGAAGCTCCTGGCACTCCTGATGGGCCTCCCGGTAGTAAGGCAACAAAGAAGGCGTCACCCGACACCCCGGACAGGCCCAGTGGAACAGGATCTCCTGGTCATTGGCCACGAAGCCGTTCTCCGCGTATCCGTTCTCGGCGAAGTTACGCACACAGCATCCGGGATAGCCGAACAAGAAGCCCTCGGCGATCACCGACCGGCGGTCTTTTCGCAGCGGGGTGTTGTGGAATTTACGGGTGTAGAGGTCCAGATAGCGGGAGGACTTGCTGAAGATCAGCTCGGTGATAGTTTTTCCGTTGGCTAACTTTCTCTCCACCGTGTTGGTCACGAGACCCAGATGGTGGAGAACTTTGAGCTGCCCGTGGGAGAACTTGCTCTCCCAGCGGCTGAGGGGTTTGACATCCTCTTTGGTGAGCATGGCCAGGTAGCCGATGTCAAAGCCCAGTTTTTTGAGGG
>CBDUWG010000458.1:0-1819 GCA_965370845.1 uncultured bacterium | reverse complement strand
AGCGCCAAGGATATCGAGACCAAGGTCACCAAGCTCATCGAGGGTGAGGTGAGCACGGTGCCCAATGTCAAGGAGGTCTCATCCCTCTCTCAGGAGGATATCTCAGCGGTGACCCTGCGGTTCGAGTGGGGGACGAATCTGGACGAGGCCGCCAACGACGTCAGGCAGACATTAGACTTCGCCCAAGAACGGCTTCCCGAGGACGCCGATAAGCCCATGCTGGTCAAGTTCGACTTCTCCATGATGCCCATCCTGTTCTTTGGAGTGACCGCCGAGGAGTCTTACCCGGGGCTCTATGACCTTGTAGACAAAAAATTCTGCGATGCCCTGAAAAGGATTCCCGGCGTGGCCATGACCGCCATCATGGGCGGGCTTCAGCGGGAAATCCAGATCGATCTGGATCAGGGGCGTTTGAACGCCTACGGACTCTCCATCGACCGAATCATCGGCATTTTAGCCGCCGAAAATGTCAGTCAGCCGGCGGGAAATCTGAAGATGGGTAGAACGGATTACGTGCTGCGCGTCCCCGGAGAATTCCGCAGCGTCGATGAAATTGGAGCTGTGGTCGTTGGAAATGCCCGCGGAGTGCCCATCTATCTTAGAGACGTCGCCCAGGTGAAGGACTCCTTCCAGGAGTTTGAACGCAGGGTACGCGTCAATCGAAGCCGAGGATTGATGGTCCTGGTCCAAAAACAGTCCGGGGCCAACACCGTCACCGTGGCCGAACAGGTGAAGAAGACCCTCCCGCAAATCGAAGCCGACCTGCCGCCCGATGTGCAAGTTCATCTGCTCATGGACAGCTCCGAGTTCATCGCCAGGTCCATCAACAACCTGGCCAGCACAGTGGGTTGGGCGCTTCTCTTCGTTGTCGTGATCGTGTTCATCTTCCTGCGCCAATTCCGGGGAAGTATTATCGTGGCCCTGTCCATTCCCTTCTCCCTGATCATCGCCTTCATCTTCCTGTTCCTCCGCGGCTACACCATTAATATGATGTCTCTTTCGGCCATCGCCATCGCCATCGGAATGGTGGTGGACAACGCCATCGTCATCTACGAGAACGCCCATCGCCATCAGGCCGAGCAGGGCGAGTCGCGCCGTGAGGCAGCCATGTTTGGAGCCTCAGAGGTGGGCGTGGCTGTGACCGCCTCGACCCTGACCACCGTGGCCATCTTCTTGCCCATCGTTTTCGTCAAGGGACTCACAGGTATGATGTTCCGAGAACTGGCCTATGTGGTCATCATCGTGCTGATCGCCTCTCTATTCACTGCCCTCACTCTCATTCCCATGCTCTGCTCCCGTTTCATGAGGATGCCCGCCGATTCGGGAACCTCCAGGGGAACGATCACCAAAATTCGCCAGCGTACTGATAAATGGTTTCAGGGTTTGGAGAATGTATATGCCGGCGTGCTCCACTGGACCCTGGGGCACCGGCTGCTGACCATCCTCATCGGTCTGGCCATATTCGCGGCCAGTCTTCATATGCTGCGTTTTGTGGACACCGAGTACATGCCGGAGATGGACCGTGGTCAATTCATGGGCACCGTTGAGCTGCCCGTGGGCACCAGAGTGGAGGTCACCGATGAAGTAATGAGAGAGCTGGAGGAGATCGTCTCTCAAGAGATTCCGGAAAAGAAGGTTCTGTTCGCCAGATGTGGAGTCAGCGAAAGCGGAATGGGAGCGATGATGGGTCAGCGAAGCGACACTAACATTATCATGGTAGGCGGACGTCTGGTGCCTAAAAAAGAGCGCCACAGATCCGATCGAGATGTTGGTTACCTGTTGGCTCAGAAAGCACGTCAACTACCGGGCGTGAAAACGG
>CBDUWG010000457.1:0-1823 GCA_965370845.1 uncultured bacterium | reverse complement strand
CGATTTCCCCATAGCCACCAGGGCCGATCTGACCACCGGTGAGATACTCTACGAATCTTCTGTGAGGGTGAGTTTTATGGAAGAAGAGAGCCACGACACCAAGCTGGAGGTGGTGCAGCCCATCTTCCAAGGGGGTGCACTTTGGAGCCAGTTGGGCCTGGCCAGGACCAAGAGGAGGGCCGCAGGTTTTGAGCTCCAGGGCAAGAGAAGTGAGATCGCCCTGCGGGTTAAAGAGGCCTACTGCGGAGTTTTAGAGGCGGAGAATTTGCTAGAGGCGATGGATGAGGCGGTGGATCTGTCGAGAGAACACCTTCGGGTAGCACAATCTCTCTACGAGGCGGGAATGGTTGGCCGGGCGGAAACCCTAAGAGGCGACGTCCTGCTGAGTTCCACGCTACAGGATAGCCTCAGAGCTGCCAACGGTCTGATCATGGCTCGGCGAGTTTTTAACAGTCTGCTTAACCATGATCTGGACCGCGAAGTCTTCCTGGCGGAGGTTGAAGAAGCCAGGCCACTGGATTTAACTCTGGACGAGTGCGTTCAAGTGTCCTTTGAATCAAATCCCGAATTGAGAGGTTTTCAAACACAACTCACAATGGCGGAAAAATCTGTGAACTTGGCCAGAAGCAGTTTTTTGCCAAAAGTGAATCTGGTTTTAGATTATGGATGGTATGAGGATAAATATCGGTTCGATCCCGATGATGACTACTGGATGCTCATGGGACTGGCCAGTTGGGAAATTTTTGCTGGCACCAGAAACCTGGCTCGATATAAACAGAGTAAAGCCGGCTATCGTCAGGCGGACCATGAACTAAAAGCTTTTCGCGATGGGCTTAAACTGCAGGTTACCCAGGCATTTTTAGACCTGCAGGAGGCAACAAGCCGTTTGGATATGGTCTTACGAGCATTGGCCAGTGCCGAGGAAAACTATCGGGTCAACGAGGCCAGCTACCGGGAGGGAATGGCTACGCAGGTGGACAAGATCGACGCCCAGATGACTCTCACCGAGGCCCGTGTAAATTATACCAGCACCCGGTATGAGATGTACAAGGCTCAAGCCAGATTAGAGAACTTGATGGGCATGATGCCTTTTTAACTGATTTTGTTCAGGAGGTAACGGATGATAGTGTCAAAATTGGCTTTTTGCGTGACAGCGATGGCCTTATTGCTTTTCATGGGCTGTGGGTCGAAAGAGAAAAGTGATACAACAGATGAGCTCATACCGGTTCAAGTAGTGACTCCACAGTCTATAGATGCAGAGGACGTGCTGTGTTTTATCGGCGAGCTGCGCCCCGACAGGGAGGCCAGACTGGAGTTCAATCTCAGTGGCCGGATCGCCAAGCTCAACTATGAAGTAGGAGATCGAATCACTGAGGGTACCGTCATGGCCACATTGGGTCAGGAGGAGATAGTCGCTCATTTGGAACAGACCAAGATGGCCTACGAGAAGGCCAGCGCCGATCTCAAGAGGTTCGAGCGTCTACACAGGGAGAAAATAGCCTCCGACGATCGGTTAGAGGCAGTTCGTGTCGGAGAAAAACAAGCTCACGCTGCGTATATTGTAGCGCAGTGGGCCTTGAAGAACAGCAGTGTCATCGCCCCCTTTAGCGGTTTTATTGCTGAAAAGAACGGCGAGGTGGGGGAATATTATAACGCTATGATGGGTGGACCACCCGTATACAGGCTGGTGAAAATTGATACTGTAAAAGCCATCATCGGGGTTCCTGAGGACGAGGTGCCGCGGATCAAAATGGGCCAGGAGGCCAGGATCTTCCTGGATACTTATCCGGGAGAGATATTTGAGGGCCAGGTGACCCGCACAG
>CBDUWG010000456.1:0-1842 GCA_965370845.1 uncultured bacterium | reverse complement strand
CATCTGGCCGGTGAACACGGAGGAGAGCATCTCTTTGGTCACAAATATCTGGAAGAGACTCATCAGCAAGATGACCCCGAAAAATATCGGTATGGCTGTGGAAAAGCTCTTCAGCACCCTGGCGAAAGAGTTGAGGATGCTTCTTTGCTTTTGCTCACCCGTTCGTTTTTTCATCTCTGCGTCTCTGGCCATAAGACCTCCATGCATAGCGTTAAAATTTTGCCATGGTTTCTTTGAGTCGTTCTCGAGCTTCATGGGAGTACCAGCACTCCACGAAGCGCTGCTCCCGCTCATCAAGGTGGACAAGGATCTCCTCCTCGATGGGCTCTGTGCGGTTGCGTTTGATCAGAGCAAATGCCTCTGGAGACGAAGCACTCAAAGATCCAGCTTTTTCGATGGACCTGGCAAGCACTTTCTCTATCGGCAGCACCTCATCTACGATGCCCATTTGCAATAGTCTCTCGCCCTGGTAGAACTCGCCGGCGTCCATCACATCCCGGGCGATGCGATTGCCCACCAGGCGTCTGAGGATACAGTCGGCCGGATAGGGGACGGGCACGCCCAGCTTGATCTCGTTCAGGCCCATCAATTTCTTGCCCCCGGCGATGAAACGATAGTCACAGCACAGGGCCAGGATGCATCCCCCGGCGATGGCGTGGCCGGTGATGGCCGCCACCGTGGGTTTGGGGAAGATGAACAGATCGATACACAGCCGATTGAAGGCCTTGTAGAAGGCGGTGAAATCCTCCTGGCTGAGAGGAAAAAGCCAGGGGATGTCCAGGCCGATGGAGAAAAACTTCTCGTTGGCGCTGGTCAGGACAAGACCGTGGGTTTCGGGATCCTCTTTGATCTCCTTGAGCGCCTCGGACAGCTCGTTGACCAGCTCCAGGTTGATGGCATTGGTGACGCCGTGGGTGAGTTTGGCAATGGTTATGTGATTGTGGTGGGTAAGGTGGATTAGGTTCATGTTTGGCTTCTCCGCCAGTAGTTGTTTTTTTAAGTGGCGTTGGGTATGGGACTCGACACCGCATAAAGGAAAGCCTTCTGGTTTGTCAGGAAAATAACGCCTGCAGGATCATCACCCCTGGGTTGCTGGATCCGGTTTCTCATCAAACAATCTCTCAGTCTCATCCTTCATCAACACCCAGATGGTGTAGATGCCTAACAGGGTACCCAGGGGGATGTTGAGCAGGCTGAGGAAGCCCAGGGCCAGGATCAGATATTTGGCCCACCTCCGCCGCTTGAGCAGTCCGATCCCGCCGATGATCCCCGGGATGGCCAGCAAGACCAGCAAAAAGGCTATCGCCGTGCCCACGATGGAGGTTATGGCCATGGCATCCTCGTCCCCGGAAAGGATCCCTCCGCCCACGATGATCGTAAAGACGATGATGGCTGCCAAAACGTTCATGGCGCTATAGGCGATATGCAGCGCTCCCAGAGCGGTGACGTGTTTGTCCATCTGCTCCGGGCTCATTTTTGGAGGCAGGTTGGTAGCCATGATTTGTCCCTCCTTTTGTATTTTACCGCCAAGACGGATCCTGGTAGTGGTTTATGGTTGAACAGATCGAAGCTCATCGGTCGAAGCTCGATGGTGAAAGAGAAACATCGAAATGAACATCTTGACAATTGGGTTTATCTACGAGCATCCAGGATCTGTTTTTCTTTTACCAGGATCCAGTCATGTAGGTTGGGTTAAGCGCAGCGCAACCCAACAAAAATTCCTTCAATTAAATCTGCAATCTCTCTCTGTCCGCCAAACTCCTCACCCCGCCACGAGGGGGTAGCGTAGGACAGCAAGGCGAGCGGCCGGCCGCGGCGGATGAGCAAGGACGGCATCGGCGG
>CBDUWG010000455.1:0-1842 GCA_965370845.1 uncultured bacterium | reverse complement strand
GACTCCACCATGAGGACAGAGCAGATCATGACCATCATCGTCCAGGGGGTCAGCAGCGCCATCGGGGTGGAGCAGGGCGCCATCATGATGATCACCGAAAAGGCCGCCTCGCCCATGAAAACCCTGATCCGGGGCATGGACACTTCCAGCGAGGGGGTTCCCTACCGGCTGGGCGTGAGCCTTACCGGCTGGATGCTCAAAAACCAGAAACCCCTGCTGATCGAGGATTTCGCCACCGACGAACGGTTCAAGGGAGTCAAGGTACAGAGCGGCCAGATCCGGTCGGTGCTCAGCGTGCCCCTGAAGGTGAAGGACAAGATGATCGGGGTGATCAACCTGATCAACAAGAAGGGCGGGGACACCTTCACCCACGAGAACGAGCGCCTGGTGGGCATCATCGCCAGCCAGTCGGCCCAGGTCCTGGAAAACGCCCGGCTCTATGAGGAGGAGAAGAGACTGCAGCGGATGAAGAGGGAGCTGCAGATGGCCCGCGATATCCAGCAAAGTCTCCTGCCCAAGGAGAATCCCCGGCTGCCGGGGATGGAGATCGCCGGCCTCAGCCACCCGGCCCGTGAGGTGGGCGGAGACTACTACGACTTCGTGAGGGTGGACGAGCACCGCCTGGCCCTGGTCATCGCCGACGTTTCCGGAAAGGGTGTGCCCGCCTCCCTGCTCATGTCCAATATCCAGGCCACCCTCCGGGTGCAGGCAGCCGCCTCCGCCTCGGTCAAGGACTGTATCGCCGAGGCCAACAACCTTTTACACAAAAGCACAACGCCGGAAAAGTATGCCACTCTCTTCTATGGAATCCTGGACACCAGGGAAAAGACCTTCACCAGCACTAACGCCGGGCACAATGCGCCCATGCTCATCAACAGGGACGGAACCTGCCGCCGGCTGGAAACAGGAGGCATCGTTCTGGGGATGCTGCCCGATATGCCCTACGAGGAGGAGCGCAGCGAGCTTGCGCCCGGCGATCTTCTGTTGATGTTCTCCGACGGGATCACCGAGGCCATGAACGAGCAGGAGGAGGAGTTCGGAGATGAACGGCTGGCGGAGGTGTTGGCCGACAGCCGGGACATTTCCGCGGAGCTTCTGTTGCAGAAGATCCTGGCTCAGGTTTCATCCTTCACCGGGGACGTGCCGCAGCAGGATGACATGACCCTGGTGGCCATTAAACTTCTATGAGAAAATGAAAGAAACGGGGTTCCAGATGTCCGAGGGAAACTCCAGCTCTCGAACGAACAGGCCCTGCGGACGGTTGAAGAAAAGCTCACACCTTACGCCTCACTGGCCGGTGTGAGCTTTCTCTGTTTGGGGAGAGTTAAGAGAGTTTGGAGAGTTAGGCGAGTTGAGAGAGTTGCGAGAGTTAAGATGATGAAAGAAAAGACCCGATCCTGGATAAGAAAGGCGGATCCTGGATCCTAGATCCTGGATGCTGGATGAAGAGCCGAGACTCGAAACTCGAGATTCGTAAAATCAACGGATTATGATGTGTTTTACGATTACCGACCCCCGAGTCTCGAATCTCGGCCATTGTTCGGGATCCGGGAACCGTAAAAACCCTTGGCTATGAGATAATCTTTCCTGAAACTGCATTATGAGATTTGCCATCTTTTTCCCCATTCACGATCCGTGAATAGTTAGAAGCAGTGCTGTTCGGCTTTCTTCTTTTCCCGATTCCCGGTCCCCGGTTCCCTGGTCCCGGTCTTTCAGAGGGGGTAGCGCAGGACGGCGAGGCGAGCGGCCGGCCGCAGCGGATGAGCAAGGACGGCATCGGCGGCGTAGCCGACGATAGCTCGCCGGTGGCGCGAAGCGACACGCCGGCCGGAGATAGGGGGA
>CBDUWG010000454.1:0-1843 GCA_965370845.1 uncultured bacterium | reverse complement strand
GATGTTGGGGTTGATGTCCAGATCCTGCACCCCGCCGCCGCCCTTCCACTCCTCGGCCTGCGCCTCAACCACACGGAAATTTCCCAGACCGCCGGCTCCGTAATCGTCCTGCAGGCCGGCGGCGATGGTGTACTTCCACGCCCTGGTGGGCTCGCCGATATCCGCCAGGGGTACGGAGAAGTGCATGATATTCTTCTCGTTGTCTGCGTCGCAGATGGCCCCGGTGGTCATCTTGTTTCCCTGAGCGTCCATGATCTCGCAGGTATCGCCGGCCATGAATATCTGCAGCTCGCTGGGACACTCCAGGTAGGCCCCGGCGTTGTGCCACAGCTGTTCGTCGCCGCCGGTGGCTGTGTCCACAGCGATGGCCACGAAGGTGAGCCTGTTGCCCACGTGCCAGGGATCCACCAGATCTCGAAAATGCAGCTCGACCAGGAAGTGTCCCTCATCCCGGGAGATGGTGCAGCTCAAGATGTCCGCCTGGCCGCCCTGGCCGAAGGACTCGTGGGTGGGATAGACGTAATCGCCGTCGCCGGTGTCGTCAGCGGAGGGGTCCTCCGCCTGAAAGAGAACCCGTTCGCCGGCCGCCGGCAGGGTGCCGAGGAGTAGGGCCAGGCCGGTGAGCAGCAACGTCTTCCACATTCTCGTCGGGATCATCTTCCTTTTTCCTGTTATGGTCTTATCGTGTCCTCAAAGGGTATCGCTTCACTGACCGATAGCGCTTTATCGCCCAGGCTGGGCTCGATGGCCGGATGTTGCACGTATGGCGGATATGATTTCTGCGGATCGTGATTATCGGTGAACACGCCCGTGCCACCGTCCTGGTGCAATTCCGAATCTGTGGCCAGCAGGTCATCGGCCCATCCCAGAGGATTTGTCCGCCCGGCGCACCATCTCCAGACGTTCACAGAGCCATCGGAAGGATGGTTGGCCGCGGGGAAGTAAATTGCCCCACCCAGCTCATCCCAACCAGCGGGAGCCTGCTCCGTGGGGAAGAGGAACATGACCATGTCCTCCTGGCCCTCTCGAGTCCAGGTGAGCTGGCCATCGAAGTGCCACATGTCCTTTACCATGTCCACCGTAGCGTTGGGATCGGGCCAGGCCAGCTTGATGTAGATTCTTGTGCTGTCGTGGACGGCCACGATATAGGCCTCGGTCAGGCCGTTGTCTCCAGGAAACCCGGCTATCTCCAATTGGGTCTCAGGCACGCCATCGGAGACATTCCAGGTCTCATCGCTGCCGTCCCCGTCGATGACCGGCGTAGATCTTCCGTTGGCCGTCAGGTCGTAGACGCTGACCGTGTCCGGCGAATCGTAGTCGGTGTCGGACCAGACCAGGTGGATAACGTGCTGGCCGTTCCAGATGGAATCCGATGCGTCGGAGATGTACAGGGCGAAGACCAGCTCCTGGTCCATAACGAAAGCATGATCGTCATCGTGCCCGGTGTTCAGATAAGAGGCCAGCTCGAGGGCGTAGTAGTTATCCCACATCTGAGCCTTAGCCTCTACATCGGCCCGGCTCCCCGAGGGGCAACTGAGCACGTATCCGGGCACCGTGTCTCCGCTTTGCCAGGTCTTCCACAGGGGGGAGACGGAATAAATTTTATCCGAGCATCCAACAATGAGCAGGACACTCAGAAGAGCGAGTAACATCGGTAAAATTAGCAGTGGGGTTTTCTTCATCTCCCCGATCACTCCTTTCCAAAAAGAAAATTCACAGACGTTATTTGGTAGTATTTTTTTTGCGCCTTTTTCAAGATCTCCATTTTTTCCACGATTCTGTTTGTCCTTTTTCCGTCTCTTTCCGTCTTCTCCGTTCCTTCCATGATTATTACTTGATCACG
>CBDUWG010000453.1:0-1844 GCA_965370845.1 uncultured bacterium | reverse complement strand
ATGGTACCGGAACACCCATTTCAGAGGCTCTTGATGATGGACGCTGCATGGCGGTATATACCGGCCACGGCAGTTTTAATGGCTGGGCCGGTCCCAGTTTCGCCAAGAGCGATGTCCAGGCTCTCCAGAACGGGCAGATGTATCCCCTTATATGCAGCCATGCTTGTAACACCGGCGGCTATCATAAGCAGGAATGTTTTGGCGAAACCTGGCTGAGAGCCGAGGAAAAAGGTGCTGTGTCCTTCTGGGGTTCCTCGGTTTCTTCATATTGGGATGAGGATGATATCCTGCAAAAGCGGATGTTCGATGCCCTTTTCGATAGCAGTCTCACCTGGCTTTCCGGGATGATGGACAACGCCAAGCTGGAGCTGTGGATCTTTTACGGTGGTGGGGGGCTGAGCGAGAGCTACTACAAGATGTACAATATCCTTGGTGATCCCTCCATGCACCTGTGGACTCGACCTCCCAAGTCCCTGGTAGCCAGCCACGCGGGCCACTTGCGCCTGGGGGATTCCTCTTTTGTTATCGATGTCTGGCAGCCCCGAGCGCCGGGGCCCGGTTCCCAGGACGTTATTCAGTCCACCACCCTTGTTCCGGTGAACGACGCTCTGGCCTCTATCAGCATAAAGGGCGAGCTGTATGGCACGGCCCTGACCAGACCCGGTGGTAAAGTGGCCGTCAAGCTGGAGCCGTCTCCATTGGCAGAGGATTCCCTGGAGATTGCGGTGAGCAAAACCGGGTATCGGCCGTATCTGGGGTTCGCCGAGATTTGTGCTTTTGGCCCGTACCTTCTGTATCAGGACCATGTTCTCGATGATTCAGCTGAAGGCAATGGCGATGGCCAGGCCAACGCCGCCGAGACTTTCCAGCTGGAGGTGATTATCGAAAACGTGGGCAGCGAGGTGGCCCGTCAGGTGACCGCCGTCTTGGCCGTCGATGATCCGTATGTCCAGATCAGTCGCTCCTCGGCGAGCTTTGGGAACATCCCGGCCAAAGAATCCTGCGCCAGCCTGATTCCCTACGAATGCCATATCCATGAGCTTTGTCCCAGCGGCCACCAGATTGACTTCACCCTGACGGCCATGGACAGTCTGGGCGGTTGGTGGAGCTCTGAGTTCCAGATTCAGGTGGTGACCCCGGAGGTGTTCTGCCATGAGTACCGGATCCAGGATGATCCGCCGGGGGGCAATGGCAATGGTGTGGCCGAGACCGGGGAAACTCTGGAAATCGTGGTGACCTTGCGTAACGAAGGATTGGGTGGGGTCGCCGGCGTGACGGCCATGCTCGCCTCCATTGATCCTCACATCCAGGTCCTGTCCGACAGCTCTTCCTTTGGCGATCTGACCTCTGGCTCCCAGGCCAGCGGATCACCTGCTTATCAGATCACGGTCAGCGGAGCCGGAACGGATCTGCTGTCCTGTTCCCTGGTGCTGAACATCGCCGCTGTGAGCGGATATACCAGCTGCGATACCATCACCCTGATGGTGGGAACCCCGGGGTTCAGCGACGACATGGAGGTGGGGGTGGGGAGCTGGACACACAGGGCCGTCAGCGAGAATTATGTGGACCACTGGCACATCTCCGGGGAGAAAAGCCACGGTGGCGGCCACAGCTGGAAATGCGGAGACAATGGGGATGGCACCTATTCTCACTACGAGAATGGAGCCCTGGTGAGCCCGGCCATTCTTCTGGCTTCCAGCTCCACGTTGACCTTCTGGCACTGGATGGAGGCGGAGGTGTACGACGCTAGGAGGGCCTGGGATGGGGGGGTAGTGGAGATCAGCAGCGATGAAGGAGCGCACTGGAAACAGATCGCCCCGGTGGATGGATATTCGCACACCATC
>CBDUWG010000452.1:0-1845 GCA_965370845.1 uncultured bacterium | reverse complement strand
GGGTGTCGATAGGCCCGTAGTTCAGGTTCAGGACGCTGTTATCTAGTATGTCGTTGTGGTGGATGGATATGCTGGCCGTGTCCTCTATGGAGACACCGTACTCATTATCTTCGATGGTGTTGTAGTAGATGACGCTGGGTGAACTGGAGGTGGAGGTGTTCAGGAACAGACCGGTGCTGTTATCCGTGAGCGTATTGGAATAGACCCATACCGTATCTCCCGTTGACTGCAGCTCGATGCCGGCGATGGAGTCGTGATAGGTAACGGTGTTGCCATAGATCTGGCCGCCATCTACCCCACTGAGGATGATCCCCCATATCGAGTTGTACGAGACCTGACAACCGGAGATGATGGGAATGGACGAATTGTAGGCATTGATGCCGGCGGATCCATTGTCTTGGGCGACGCAGTTGGAGATGGTCGGCCCCGCCGTGGCCCCGCTGATGATGATGCCGTCCTCGGTGTTGTTCATGAAGAAGCAGCTATCTACCGAGGGCGATGAGGCCTCCACATACAGACCGTATAGGCAGGTGGACACGCTATCCCCATACATGGCGGGATCCGAGCCCCCGGAGAGCCGGATGCCGTTGATACCACAGTCGTGCACGACGGTATTGGTGATGGTGGGATCGGAATTGCTGTATAGCTCGATGCCATTTCCCCTCACATTGCGAATGAGGCAATTGGAAATGGTAGGGGAGGCACTTAAACAGTAAATCCCGTCGTTGGGATATTCGATCAGGCAGTAATCCAGCTTACAGGTGGCGTCTTTGCTGTAGTCGAGAAACTCGATGTCCTGCCAATCCCAGGGCTCGTTTTTTGTCGTGTCGCTGGCCGAGGTGAACACGATCATGCTGTCGGCCTTGCCAGCGGCCACCAGGGTTCCGGGCCGGGTGCTGCCGGCGCTGCCCACCACCAGGGCACCGTCCTCGCCAAATACCACGCGCACCCCGGGGTTGATGGTCAGGGTGGTGACGCTGTCCGGCCCGTCCTTGCCCCGGATGTAGAGCCGGTTCTCGATGATGTAGGGGCTCTGTGAGACGGTCCAGGTGGTGTCGTTGGAGATGGTGTCGGCAACGGGAATAGCCCCCTGCCAGATCATGGAGGGATCGCCGTACAGACAAAAGTCGAACATGTTCATCTGCTCATGCCACATGGTGACATGCCGGGAGTCGTGAGTGACCTTGGCGTCGAAGAGGGCCTCGCCCAGCTTTTTATCATAATTCAAGAGCTCCTCGAAAAAATAGTAGTCGATGCTGGCGTTGCCGCCATCCCAGTGACTGTCCCAACCCGGAAAGTACCATGAAACACGTGTGGACGCGACCATGCCGGAGGAGCCCTGCTCGAGAAGGGTCTGGGCCAGACAGTTTACTTCTGGCTGGCCGCACCAGCAGGAGTTGGCGAAGATGATAGCAGGATGGTTATTATCCAGGCTGGGAGCGTCGGAGTTCTGAATGAATCGTTGCCAGCTCATCTCGCCGGCCTCCGGAGTGCCATTTCCGTTGCCATCGGAGGACCACCACTTCCGGGAGGCCCCGTTCCAGGAACCGTGTGCCCACCAGTTTACGATGCCATACGTGTTGTCGGCCCAGTCGTTGATTGCGTTGTTATGGGTCAGGTTCTGATCGCATAGGTAGTCGGAGGTGTCCAGCCCGGCCTTCTCATACATTGTGGTGGTGCTCCAGATACCTCCCAGCATGTCCGCGATCATGTCTACCATGAGCTCTGCCCCGTCTGTTCTGGAAATTCCCGTGCTGTCCTCATTGGCGAAGTTGCTGAAGGCTCCCAGAAGCAGAGCGTCGTATTTCCAGGAGGCGGCATCCTCGGCCTCGAACTTGACCAGCT
>CBDUWG010000451.1:0-1847 GCA_965370845.1 uncultured bacterium | reverse complement strand
CCCGTGTGGAAGGGAGATTCAGGATACCACCCGGTGCCTGATGGAGCAGATTCTCGAACGGTATCTTTAAAATGCAGGGTCGGGAATGGGTAGCTCCATTTTTTTCGTGAATTTTTTTATGTTCTGTGATTTTCCCGTAGCCTGATTGAGAGGATCCTCTAACGATATGGTTGAGATGTGGGGTGGGGAATGGGTGGTTCCATTGTTTCCGTGTTTTCCGTGCTTTTTTTCCATGATCATGATGGTGATTTAATGAGTAAGAAACTCAGCAGGAAACGAATCAGCCGACGACAGTTTTTAAGCAAGGGGCTGTGGACCAGTCTCGCCGGCCTCTTCACGGGTACCATCTTCGGCCTGCCCAGACAGGCGGGTCTAAAAACCGATAACCAGTCTCTTCGCCAGACCCGCTGCTCGAAACTGGCCGGCTGATTTGGGGAAGGGTGCTTTCAGATTCCGGATCATGCCCGCGAAAAAGAGCAATCCGAGGTAAGCCAGAAGTGAGCCGGAAAAAACCAGATGATGGGCTGACGCGAAAGGCCTTTCTAAAACGATGTCTGCGCTACTCGGCAGGTCTCTCCGCACCGCTTGCTATGCTGACCGGCGGTGGGGCCCAAGGACAGGAACGCCGCAGGGGATTTATCCGCGATCAGGTGGCCTGCCACTATCGAATTCTAGAGAACGGCTTTGTTCTGTGTGAGCTATGTCCACATCTGTGTGTCATCGGTCCTGGCCAAAGGGGAGATTGTGGGGTCCGTGAGCATCGAAATGGCCAGTTTTTCACTTTGGTCTACGGCAATCCCTGTGCCGTGCATGTGGATCCTATTGAGAAAAAGCCGCTGTTGCATTTTCTGCCCGGCAGCCAGGCTTACTCCGTAGCCACAGCCGGCTGCAATTTGCATTGCCGGTACTGTCAGAATTGGGAGATCTCCCAACGGCTGCCGGAAGAGACTTACAATATCGATCTGCCTCCGGAGAAATTGGTGGCTGAGGCCGTTCGGGCCAACTGTCGCTCTATTGCCTACACCTATTCAGAGCCCAATATTTTCTACGAGTATGTCATGGACACGGCGCCCCTGGCCCGGGACAGAGGTATTAAAAACGTGTTGGTCACCGCCGGGTACATCAATCCTGCTCCTCAGCGGGAATTATGCCGGGTCGTCGATGCCGTCAATGTGGATCTGAAAGGTTTCACCGAGGTTTTTTACCGGGATGTGTGCTCTGGCCGGCTGAAGCCCGTTCTGGACGCTCTGGTTCTCTACAAAGAGGAGGGGGTCTGGCTGGAGGTGACCAACCTGGTCCTGCCCACTCTGAATGATAACCTGGACGAGATACGGAAGATGTGCCGGTGGATAAGCCGCAACCTGGGTGATGATGTTCCCCTCCACTTCTCCCGGTTTCAGCCAAGGTATAAGCTGAAGAATCTCCCGCCCATAACAGTGGAGACCCTGGATCAAATTCGTACAACGGCCATGGAAGAGGGACTCAAATACGTTTACATCGGCAATGTTCCCGGCCATGAGAGCGAGAACACATACTGTCCCCAGTGCGGTCGGGTGATCATCGGCCGGATCGGGTACACCCTGACGCAGGTGCACCTGAAGGATGGCCACTGCCAGTTCTGCGGTCGGGAAATTCCGGGAATATGGGAGCCTTGTTGAGCAGGGAAAAACTTCCTGGCCAAGGTTGGGCCAATTGCGCAGGTTGGTGACCGCCTTTTTTTCGGTCGGCGCGAAGGCGGCTCTGTATAAGAAATACGCAGTGTTGCAAGGGTTGATTTTCTCTTGACAGCTCATGGTTGGCGAGTTAGGTTACATTTGCTTGAAATTTTAGAAGCTTAGGCTCAGAGA
>CBDUWG010000450.1:0-1847 GCA_965370845.1 uncultured bacterium | reverse complement strand
TGAGCGGCAGCGAAGAATCTGCTTTTCTCCTTTCGATTTCTTTCACGCCCGAAAAGCAGATCCTTGATCCTGTTGAAAGGCTGAGATTCGAGACTCGGGGGTAGGGGGTCGGGGATCCAGAATCCAGTATCCAGAATCGGGAGGGGATAGGGGATCGGGCATCATTTAAAGGCTTCACTCCCACCACTGGCCCACAAAAAACACCTGGTCGTCATCGATGGAGAAAACAGGTGAGTGGCACAGAAAATTGGCCGGGAAATAATCGGGCGTGATATTGCCATTCTCCGAGCCATCGGAGTTCATCATATAGATGTCGTACTTGCCCTCAGTGCCGATGGCCGCCACCAGATAGACGATTCGACCCCCGGAGTGAGACCAGCTGGCAAACCCCTGGGAATATCCGCTGTCCGTGAGAGGGTCTTCTGCCAAGCCATCGGGGTTGATCACGTAGATATCGTAGTTCCCGTGAGGGGAGCTGTCGTCTACCATGCGCACGAAGGCGATAAGGGAGAGGTCGGGGTTGATCCTGGGGTCGTAATCGCCAAAGGGCAGGTTGGCATTGCCCCACTCGCCGGCGCGGGGGGGATCGGTAATTTGGTGATCGTCGGTGCCATTGTCGTTCATCATCCAGATCTGACTGTTTCTGGTGAAGACGATCTTGTCCCCCCGCCAGTTGATGTCGCAGTCGTGAAAGCCGGAGTCATAAAGCAGTCTCTCGTTCGCGCCGTCATCGGCGTCCATAACGTAGATGTCCATGGTCGTGTCCCGAAAGGAGAGAAAAGCTATTTGAGAGCCGTCGGGAGACCAGGCAGCATAGGGATCCCGGAATTCGTTATTCGTCAGCCTCTTGAAATTGCTGCCGTCCACTCCCAGAGTGCAGATCTCCTCGTGTTCGTCGTCATCGCCATCCATTTTTTGGCAGAAAGCGAACCTGTCTCCGGTCTCGTTCAACCGCAATTCCGAGAGATTTCTGGAAGAGCTGTAGAGCAACGCTATATCCTCTGTGACCAGATCTAAAGCATAGATGCCCCATCTTTGCTCATGGGGCACGGTTTTGCCATTAGCCGAGCCGGGGTTGTCTTTGGAACACCCCGCTGCCAGAGCGATGGATGCCATCAGCGTCAAGGCCAGGAGCGAAAGGATTGTTTTGCCCTGCAGGTTCATCTGGTCACTCGTTTTTTGGGAATTCACGTTCATGCCAGCACGATCTCCACAGCCATTTGCTATCGACCCAGGATCTGTTGGATGGCCTGCACAAGCTGTTCAGGCTCATCCGTGCCGATGCGGTAAGTCTTCCCGCTGCTCATCTGCAGCTCGATGGCCTCAAGACCGGAGACGTTATACAGCCAGCCATGTGCTATTCGTCTGATCCCCCAGCCGTAGTACCAGTGATTTTTCACTGCCTGATACGCCTGTATCTCATGCAGCAGGAAGTTTTTACGGATGAGCCCGGGCCCGAACCGGATCTGCAGGTTTTTTTCGTCTGCTTCCACGGTGAGAGAGAAGAATAGCAGCAGAGAGATGGCCAGAGCGATGAGCACCACAAATGCGATGTAGTTGAATTCGTAAAAGATAAGAAGGAAAGCGATCAGGATCATCGCTCCGCCTAATGTAAGGATCGTCAGGTATCCAATTTGAGTGTGCTGGTATTTTTTCATGATCGTAGTCCTTGCAATTTGAAATGAGGTTTGAAGTGGGGTAGGGAATGGGGACTGCCTACTGCTCACTGCCAACTGCCACTGGTGGGGTGGTGGGGGGAGGGGTCCCCCTCGCTCCGGCCAGCGCGCGGCTCCGCCGCACCGGCTCGCTATTGGCAGCTACGCCGCCAATGCCGTTTTCCTTAACGT
>CBDUWG010000449.1:0-1849 GCA_965370845.1 uncultured bacterium | reverse complement strand
TCCGGGAACCTGCCGGTGGAGTGTGCTCTCTCCCAGAACTACCCCAATCCCTTCAATCCCATCACCCGGTTCACCTACACCGTGCCCCGGCAAAGCCCGGTGAAGATCGAGATCTTCAACATCATGGGCCAGAGGGTGCGGCTTCTGGTGGACGGGAAGGTGGCGGCCGGCAGTCATGTGGTCACCTGGAACGGCCAAAGCGACGCCCGGATGGAGACGGCCAGCGGAATCTACTTCTGCCGGTTCCAGGCAGGCGACTTCTGCCAGATCCGTAAGCTGGTGCTTTTGAAGTAGGAATTGATGCGCTGTTTGAAATTTGCTGCAGGTCATTTGATCCCGGAAGCTCTGGGGCTGCTTCTGCTCATCGCTCTGTCCACCCCCGACCCGGCTAGTGGAGAGCTCTCCTATGTGAGCAGCACTCTCTGGTCCGATGTGCGGGCGGTGACCGTTCGAGAAGATACTCTCTTCGGCATCTTCTCCAACGGACTGGTCCTTCTGGAGCTTATACCAGGAGAGTGCCCGGCGGTTATCGGTCAGTTGTACCTGGAAGGGAACGGGCACGATCTGTGCCTGGAGGGTGAGTACGTCTACGTTGCCGATGGCCAGGGCGGGCTGCAGATCGCCCGGCTGGGCGAGTCCAGGGGTCCTGTATTGGTGGGACAATATGATGTTCCGGGGATGGTATACGGCGTTGCCGTCCGGGAGAGCCTGGCCTATCTGGCCGCCGGGGAGAGTGGCTTGATCATCGTGGACGTCCGGGATCCATCTCATCCCCAGCAGTTGAGCTCATACGCCACAACAGAGCCCGCCCAGATGGTTCTGGTGCGGGACTCTCTGGCCTTTGTGGCCACGGGATATGGCGGGGTGGAAATCGTGAAAGTGACGGATCCCCACCTGCCAACCTCGCTGGGCAGCTACAGTTTTCCGGGAAGGGTTTTCGTCCAGGATCTCTATCTCCAGGATTCTCTCCTATACATGGCCGTTAGCACCTGCGGTCTGCGAATCCTGGAGGTCTCAAACCCTGCGGCACCGTGGGAGAAAGGCAGCTACGACAGCCCGGGAGACGCCGAAGGGATCGCGGTCAGGGGAACGCGGGCTTATTTGGCCGCCGGCCATGGCGGTTTTGCCATCGTGGATGTATCCAATCCCGACCAGCCAGGGCTTCTCGGCTCCTACAATACCGCGCAGTGGGCTTACGATGTCTGGGTGGGAGATTCACTGGCCTATTTAGCCGACGGGTTCGGGGGAGTGCAGATCTTTCACATAACCGATGCAGCCGACCCTCAGCTGTTGGACTCTTATGCTACCCCGGACCGGGTTCACAGTGTCCAAGTTCAAGGATCCCACGCTTACGTGGCCAATGGGGGCACAGGACTCCAGGTGGTGGATGTAAGCCAGCCAGACACTCCTATCCCGGTTGGAGAACATGATACCGAGGGTTTCGCCATGTCCCTGTGGGTGGAGAACCATTACGTCTATCTGGTTAGTGAGACGGGAGGGTTACAGATCTTCGATGTACAGATTCCGTCCAACCCGAGTCTGCTGGGCTCGTATTCCACGCCCCATTATAGCTGGGGAGTGGCGGTAAGGGAAACCCTGGCTTACGTGGCCGACGGCAACAGCGGTCTGCAGATCATCGATGTGGCCGATCCCGGCGACCCCCAGTACGTGGGTTCATACGACACTCCGGGCTTCGCCGCCGACATAGCTCTGGACGGCTCTTACGCTTACGTGGCCGACAAGGATGGCGGACTCCAGATCCTCGGGGTTGGTGACCCCTTTTCTCCCGGGGTCGTGAGCTCGTACCAGGATTTGGGATCAGCCTGGGGCGTGGAGATCAGCTGGCCCT
>CBDUWG010000448.1:0-1851 GCA_965370845.1 uncultured bacterium | reverse complement strand
GGCGGAGCAAAAAGCTCGACCTCACAGGAGTGAGGACGCTACATTTTTTGATCTGTTTACTGCCGACTGCCTCCTGCCGACTTTGCTTTTTACTGCCATTGCCACTGCCACTACGATCTCTCACTTATGCCCCTTGATCAGGGAAAAAGCCTCTCCCCGGGTGGCTTCCTTGCGCATCACCCCACGCATGGCTGAGGTGGTGGTCTTAGAACCGGGCTTCTTCACCCCTCTCATGGTCATGCACATGTGCTCGGCCTCGATGACCACCAGAACCCCTTTGGGCTTGAGGATCTCCATTATAATGTCGGCTACTTCCGTGGTCAGACGCTCTTGCAGCTGGGGACGCTTGGCCATCGTCTCCACGACCCTCACCAGACTGCTGAAGCCGGTGATCCTGTCGTTATCCGGGATGTAGGCCACGTGCACCACCCCGAAGAAGGGCAACAGGTGGTGCTCGCAGATGGAGTAGAACGGCACATCGCGAACCAAAATCATCTCGTCTTGATTCTTGGTCGAGTATATCTTCAGCTTCCTTCGAGGATCTGCAGAAATTCCCCCAAAGATCTCCTGGCACATATCGCTCACCCGTCGGGGGGTATCCCGGAGACCTTCTCTTTGGGTATCTTCCCCAATGGCTCTCAAGAATCTTTCGACTGCGTCCTCGATTTCGGCTTTGTCCATACTTTCTCTTTCCGTTCCGTTCCCGATGTTTTGGGCAGCGGCCTGCGGCCCTCAGGCGCCCCCTGTCTGGGGGTTTCTTTCTCTCTTGGGTGCGGTTTTCTCCGCGGATACCTCGGCCGGGGTCTCTTTGTCCGCAGGATCTCGTCGATCTCCAAACCGTCCAGAATCTCCCGTTTTAACAGAGCCTTGGCCAGCCGATGCAGCTTGTCCACATTGGCCCTGAGAATGGCCTCCACCCGACGCTCCTGGGCCTCCACGATGCGTTTAACCTCTTCGTCGATGAGGATGGCGGTCTCTTCGCTGTAGTCCCGGTGCTTGGCGATTTCTCGGCCCAGGAAGATCTCCGCCTCCTTCTTCCCGAAGGTCACCGGCCCCAATCGCTCGCTCATGCCCCACTTGCACACCATGCTCCTGGCCCAGTTGGTGGCGTCCTCGATGTCCCCACCCGCGCCGGTGGTTAGCTGGCTGAAGACGATCTTCTCGGCCACCCGCCCGCCCAGCTTGATCGCGATGAGGTTCTCCAAATACTCCTTGGACCAACTGTGTTTCTCATCTCTGGGCAACAGATGAGTGACGCCCAGGCTGCGGCCCCGCGGGATAATGGTCACCTTGTGGACCGGCTCGGCCTCGGGGATGAGCTTGGCCATCAGGGCATGCCCGGCCTCATGATAGGCGGTGCTTCTCTTTTCATCCTCGCTGAGGATCAGGCTTTTTCGCTCTACTCCCATCATCACCCGGTCCTTGGCCTCCTCGAAGTCGATCAAGGTCACCTTGTCACGGTCCCTCCGGGCTGCCAACAGGGCGGCCTCGTTGACTAGATTGGCCAGGTCGGCCCCTGACAGGCCGGGAGTCCCGCGCGCCAGAAGGTTGAGGTCCACGTCTTTGGCCAGGGGAATGCGCCGGGTGTGTACCTTCAATATTCCCTCCCGACCCCTCACATCCGGGTTGTCCACTATGATCTGCCGGTCGAAGCGGCCCGGTCGCAACAACGCCGGGTCCAGAACATCGGGCCGGTTGGTGGCCGCCAGCAGGATGACCCCCTCGTTGGACTCGAACCCGTCCATCTCCACCAGAAGCTGGTTGAGAGTTTGCTCCCGCTCGTCGTGACCGCCCCCCAGACCGGCGCCGCGTTGACGGCCCACGGCATCAATCTCATCGATGAAGATGATG
>CBDUWG010000447.1:0-1855 GCA_965370845.1 uncultured bacterium | reverse complement strand
GTGGATGCCATGTTTCAACAGACCGGCCTTTTTCGGGCCGACCAGAAGGTGGATGAGCGCCTCATGGACACCATGGATCTGGAGCGTGAGCGCGGCATCACCATCGCGGCCAAAAACTGCTCGATCCAGTGGAAGGGGATCCGAATCAACATTATCGACACCCCGGGGCATGCCGACTTCGGAGGGGAAGTGGAGCGGGCCCTTTCCATGGCCGACGGCGCCATTCTTCTGGTGGACGCCTCGGAAGGTCCTTTGCCCCAGACCCGGTTCGTGCTCAAGAAGGCGTTGGAGGCAGGGCTGAAAATCCTCGTGGTAATCAACAAGATCGACCGGCAGGACGCCAGGCCTGAGCAGGTCCTGGATGAGATATATGACCTCATGATCGACCTGGACGCCACCGAAGAACAGCTGGAATTTTCCCTGCTCTACGCCGTGGGCCGGGAGGGCATCGCTAAAAGGGCGCTGGAGGAAGAAGGGGAAAATTTACACCCCCTTCTGGACACCATCCTCGAAGAGATCCCTGGCCCTTCACACGACTCCTCGGCCCCTTTCCAGATGCTGGTGTCCGATCTGGACTATTCCGATTACATGGGGCGGCTGGCCATCGGGAAGGTCTTTAACGGAACGGCCAGGTCCAGAGACAGCCTCATTTGCATGGGGGAGAAGGAACAGAATATTTCCTTAAAAGTGTCTAAGCTCCAGGTCTACCGAGGCATGACCCTTGTGGACGTAGACGAAGTCCAAGTCGGCGATATCGCGGTCCTGGCAGGGATTGAGGACGTGAAAATCGGGGATACCATCTGCAACGGGGAGGCCCCCATAGCCTTGCCCCGAATCAGCGTGGATAAACCCACCGTGTCCATGGAGTTTACCGTGAACGACTCGCCCTTTGGGGGAACAGAAGGCCGCTATGTCCAGTCCAGCCGGATTCGGGCGCGTCTGCGGAGAGAGACCCTGCTCAACGTGGCCGTTGAGGTGGAAGAAAACGGGGACCGGGACAGCGTCCTGGTCAAGGGCCGGGGCGAGTTTCAGCTGGCGATCCTCATCGAGACCATGCGGCGGGAAGGCTATGAATTCTGCGTGGGACGGCCGGAGGTCATCTACCGTCATGAAAACGGTTGCAAAATGGAGCCGTTGGAACGTCTGATGGTGGACTGTGAGGAGCAATTTCTGGGCGTGGTGACAGAAAAACTCTCCCTTCGCAAGGGGAAGATGACCAACCTGGTCAACAACGGCAAGGGACGGGTGCATATGGAATTTTCCGTGCCCACCCGTGCCCTCATCGGATACCGGGACGAATTCCTCACAGACACCCGTGGGACCGGCATCATGCACTCCCTGTTCGACGGCTACGGGGAGTATCGGGGAGATTGTCCAAGCCGGTTTACCGGTTCCATCGTCTCCGACCGCACGGGAAAGGCGGTCCCCTACGCACTGTTTAACCTGGAACCCAGGGGCCGTCTTTTCGTGGTGCCGGGTGACCCTGTATACGAGGGGATGATCGTGGGTGAGCACAACCGGGTCCAGGACATCGGCGTAAACCCCAGCAAGGAAAAAAAGTTGTCGAACATGAGGGCCGCCGGAAAAGATGATAACGTCATCCTCACTCCCATCAAGCCCATGACCCTGGAGCAGGCCATCAGCTTCATTCGGGAAGACGAACGGGTGGAGATCACCCCCCTCTCAGTTAGAATGAGAAAAACCATTCTGTCTGATCAGAAACGCCACATGATGCGCGGCGCCCGGTTGAAGAAAAAGAACCTGGGCCTTTAGGGCATTTTCCACTCCGCCGGCGCAGGGGAGCTGCGCGCCTTTTTGGGATATTTACCTGCGATGTCGGCGTAAAAGTCCTGAA
>CBDUWG010000446.1:0-1863 GCA_965370845.1 uncultured bacterium | reverse complement strand
AGATGGAGGATTTTGAAGACTACATATTCCTGGTGGTGAAGATGCTGACATATGACCAGAACCTAGGCGAGATGAACGCGGAACAGGTCAGCATTCTCCTGGGCCCGAACTTCGTCATCTCATTTCAGGAACGGGAGGGCGATGTCTTTGATCCCATCCGTGACCGGATCCGCACCAGCAAGGGCCGTATCCGCAAGACAGTGGCCGACTACCTGGCCTATGCCCTGTTAGACGCCATCGTGGACGGCTATTTCATCGTCCTGGAAAACCTCGGCGAGAGAATCGAGGCTCTCGAGGATAAAGTCATCGAAAGTCCAACCTCGGAAACCTTACAGATCATCAACAGCATGAAACGGGAGATGATCCTGCTGCGAAGATCGGTCTGGCCCCTGCGGGAGGTGATCGGCGCTCTGGACAGGGGTGGTTCTGCCCTGATCCATGAGTCCACAGGGACCTATCTGCGGGACATTTACGATCACACCATCCAGGTAGCAGACACCATCGATTCCTACCGTGACATGATCATCGGCACCCGCGACACCTACCTGTCCAGCCTCAGCAATCGGATGAACGAGGTCATGAAGGTCCTGACCATCATCGCCACTATCTTCATCCCGATGACCTTCATCGTCGGGATCTACGGGATGAATTTCGAGTTCATGCCCGAACTCGGTTGGCGGTGGAGCTACTTCATCGTCTGGGGCGTCATGGCGGCGGTGGCCGGCGTCATGATCGCGTACTTCAAGAAAAAAGATTGGATATAAAAACCAACCATTATTAAGGAGGCCTCATGAGACCCAAGACCATCATTCTACTGATTCTGCTGCTTCTCTGTCTGGTGATCCTCATCCAGAACACCGAGGTGGTCACCCTGCGCGTTCTCTTCTGGACGATGAGCATGTCTCGCATTCTGCTCATCCCCCTGCTCATCCTCATGGGATTCATCATCGGATACCTGGTGGCCACGTTGAGGCGAAGAGAGAAAAAGCAAGCAACGGGCGAGTGACCGTCCTCAGTGGAGATCATCCCACGAGGCGGTATCGATGCCCGTTGAACAATTCTTCAACATGTTGATTCTTAACGCCATTATCGATTTCCTTCTCGGCTTTCTGCTGGTCGTCTTTCCCGAAGAGGTATTCCAACTTCTGGGACTGCCAGTGGAGGCGCCCGCCTTCTACGCCCACATCCTTGGCGGGGTGCTGGTGGGCATCGGAATTGCCCTGCTCACCGAGCGCTTCAGGAGTTCAGAGGGTTTTGTGGGTCTGGGCTTGGGCGGGGCCATCATCATCAACCTCTACGGTGCGCTTATCTTGGCAGCCCTATTGGTAAGGGAAGATCTGCACATCCCTCTGCGAGGTTATGCGGTGCTCTGGGGATTGGTGCTCCTTTTGATCGCCGTCAGCGGAGCCGAGTTATGGGTACATTTGAGGAAAAAGACGAATGGAGCCTAAGCTCACAATGGATATCAAGGTAAAATTGATCCTTTTGGCCATCCTGGCCATTTTCGTGGTTCACGCCGTGAACCTGAATTTCATCCAGGATGACGCCTTCATCTCCTACCGGTATGTCCGGAATTTTGTCAATGGCCGGGGACTGGTCTTCAATCCCGGCGAACGGGTCGAGGGATATACCAACTTCCTGTGGATCATGCTTCTCTCCATCTTCACCTATTTTGGACTGAATGTCATCTTGGTCTCTAAAATTCTGGGGCTAGCCTCAGGGTGTATCACATTAATCCTTCTGCACCAGATCTCCGCCCTGTTTTTCCAGGGAGAAACGAGGTCAAAAGACACCGCTCAAGGTGAGTGCGACATGGTTGATACCCAGAACGAGAGGGGTTTGTCACCTGGCTGGCTTTTCGCC
>CBDUWG010000445.1:0-1865 GCA_965370845.1 uncultured bacterium | reverse complement strand
CCCCGATCACTCCTTTCTATGGACTGAATTCACAGAGTCTGTTTCTGCTTTATTCCATGATTACTTGATCACGACGACCGAGTTGTATCCTCCGAAGCTATCGTCCACCCGCTCGGCGTTGTTGGGGTCGTGTTTCCAGACCACACCGCCGTCCAGGACGAACTTGTATTCGTACCGGCCGGGTTTCAGGGGAATGACGATCTGCCAGATGCCCTTTTCGTCCTTGATCATGGCGTCGATGGTGGGGTCGAAGGGGCCGTTAATTGTGCCGCCCCAATCGTTGAAAACACCGGCTAAGTTGACCCGCTGGGCCGCCGGAGCGTCGTATTGAAACAAGATGCCGCCATCCACCTGGTGGGGAGGTGGCATACGGTCCTTGATAGCGTTCAAGGTGGTGCAGGCCAGAAGGCCACAGCACAGAAGCGATGCCATCAGGGCGGTGAAAACGGGCGATTTGATATGCCATCTCATCCTAGAAATTCACCTCAACAGCTAAAGTTAACCTGTGTTCGTCCTGCAGAGCGTTCTCGGCCTGTCGGACGAGATCCAGTTTGTATTCATTATCCTTTCCATAGTTGGGCACATCGCTGAGCTCGTTAAGCTCATCAACAAGGAAGTCAACTCGCCCTTTGGGTCGACGGTACCGGTCGAACCGATCGATGGGGCTGATTCCCCAGCCCAGGCTGATCTCCGTACTGGAAGAGGGGCGATACGCCACTTCAAGATACGGGTTTCCGTAGCAGTGGCGGAAATAAAGGATCTCCTCGCTGCTCAGAGTGTAGATCTGGAAGCGACAATTGGCCGCGGCCCAGATATCCCGGATGACGGGAAGCTCCATCTGCAGAATGATCTCCCCGGTTTCCAGGTAGAGATCCTCCCATTTCAGATTCCCGTTGCCCAGGGCCATTTTCTCCGTGGTGTAGCGGTGATACTTGCCGTCCAGGCTCCATCGCCAATCGCCCATGATCTGAAAGGCCAGGACCGACTGCAGGGTCAGTGTTTTCTTCACATTGCGCAGATAGAGGTCGTAGAAATTGTTCACATATCCATACCGGTCGTAGCGCGGGTACTCGTAGAAAGCCCAGTGCTCCCCGTAGATGAACCCGTCGATGATCTTTTGGTCTTCAAACATGGCCAGCAGGGTGATTTCCGGCTCTTCCAATAGCCAGATGGGAGGTGTCTGCCAGTGGGCCCGGCACTTGAGCAGAGTGATCTGAGGCTCATATTTCACCGGATCGTCAATCTCCTGCCCCCGGTTGGTAGTCACCTCACCTTGCTCCAGCTCGTAGCTGAACTCCAGCTCCAGGGCCTCGTTGGGCCTGGCCAGGATGCCGCCCATGAACCGGTTCGTATCGTATTTGTCGTTGAAGATAACGGTGCTGGTGTCGTACTCGGCGGCTCCAGTCTCGGTTTTGAAGGTGTGCACATCCGAGGTGGCCTTCAGGGACGGGTAGCGGCGAAGGGCCACTTCCCCGTATAGAACCAGGTCTTCCGAGAGCAGTGGAATTCTCACATCCGCCGCGTAGGTCTTGTCCGCCTCCCGGTCCACCTCAAACTCGGTGAAGTGAAAGTAGTGCTCCACGTTCCAGCTTCTAGTATCGCTGCCGGTGGAATCATACCAGTCATGATAGAACTGACGCAACCACATGCTGGGAAGACAAGCCCAGTCATCCTCATTGACCCCGGCAGTTATGGTCCGCTGGCCACGAACGGGCACGGCCTGGACAGGCTTGATCCGCAAAAAGGATATGCCCACCGAGGGAAGCTGGCCCACCTTAAACCGCAATCCCGTGCGGTCCACCTCTCTGTGGTCGTCGGAGATGAAGGACAGAAGCTCTGTGCCTGTTTCCCTGACCCATTTGGCC
>CBDUWG010000444.1:0-1867 GCA_965370845.1 uncultured bacterium | reverse complement strand
CATGGCGATTTCTTCATAGCTCATTTCCTGATACACTTTAAGAACCAAAACGGCTTTTTGATGAGCCGGCAGGGTCTCCATGGCCTGGTTTAGCCTGTGAAGCAGCTCTTTCTGCTCCAGGTTCTTCTGAGGGCCCGGGTCCTTTGTGCCCAGGAGGATTTTTCCCACCTCTTTTCTGCCCTGAGTCCAGATCTTCAGCCACCGTTTTTTCCTGCGCAGGTGGTTGATGGACAGATTGATGGCGATCCGGGAGATGTATGCGGCGAAGCTTTGTCTCTCATCAAACCGGTCTAGGGCGCGATAGGCGGCCAGGAAAGTCTCCTGAGCAAGGTCGTCGGCGTCATGATGGTTGGCGGTCATCCGAAAGGTGATGGCGTATATCCTCCGCTGGTGGCGAAGGACCAGCTGGTCAAAAGATTTTTTTCGACCGCCCTTGAGCTCTCGAATCAGCTGGGCATCGGTTGTTTGGAGAGCTTCTGGTTGTTCAGCGGATGGGTTGGGCATCCTTCTCCACTCTCTTATACGTTCACCGGCCGGAAATATTCCCCATCTTTTTCGGCAAAGGCCAATGAAAATTGGGTCTCACTCCATGGGTTGGAGGATGCCCCTGGGGTCGAAGCTGGTCTTCAGGGTCCTGCATAGCATTTGTGCTACGGCATCCCCCGGGGGTGGGGGGAATGCGCCGGCAGCAAATCCGATGGCGTAAAGTGGGCAGGTTCTGCCGCCTAAAGAGGCGGCGATTTTATGAATGGTTTCCACCAGTTTGGGAAGAGCCCGGTTCGCCGTTGTCCCATGTTTCTTGGCGGAGATCACCGAGTGCCAGCGTTCCTCTCCCAGGTGGCCGAAAATAGCCAGATCTGCGCCTTTTCTTGGAGAGGCCTCGGCGACCTTCTGAAAAAAGCGAGTCGCTTTTGCTTCCGGGATGATGGTTGTCAGCAAGAGGAATGCGTCTTCTTGCTCTGTTAGATGGGAGAGAAGTGTGCCCCGGGCTTGCCACCACCGGTCGCTTTCCTTCTCATCTTGAGCCAGGCGTACTCCCTCTCCGCCCTGCTCAACCAAAAGCTTGCCGCTCATCTGCGCATCCTTCTGCACCATGGACTCCTCCCCGTCCAGCTCTACCAGCAGCAAAGCCTGGCCGGAGGAGAGGGGCAGATTCAGATCCACCAGCCCTCTGTGGGCTGACCGGTGGTCCATCAATTCCATTCGGGAGGGACGAATACCCTTTTTTTGCAGCACCTCTTTGACCCGGTAAGCCTGACCCATGCCGCCGAAGGTGGCCATCAGGGAAACCTGAGCCTGGGGCCTGGGCAGAAGTTTGAGGATGATCTCGGTGATGATTCCGATCTGTCCGCGAGAGCCGGCCAGCAGGTCTGTGAGACGGTATCCTGTGGCGCATTTGATGGTTTTGGCGCCGCAGCGGATGATCTCTCCAGGGGGCACAACAGCCTCCAGGCCCAGCAGGTAATTGTCGATAGTGCCGTATTTTATCCCGCGCAGTCCATGAGCCCTGGTGGCCACGTTTCCGCCGATGGTACACAGATCCTGGCTGGAAGGATCTATGGGGTAGAAGAGGCCATGGGGTCTTAGCTGGGCGTTGATCTGGGCGGTGATCACCCCCGGCTGAACTACGGCCATCATGTTCTGGGAGGAGATCTCCGTGATCCGGCTCATTTTGCTCAGACTGAGCAGGATGCCGCCCCTGGTGGCCATCGCGCCGCCGGAAGGTGCAGTGTCTCCGCCACGGATGGTTAGGGGGAAATGGTGTTTGTGGGCCAAGCTCACGATCCTGGCGATCTGTGTGGTGGTTTGCGGCTGGAGGAGGAGGGAGGGTGAGGAGCAGATGCCGGAAACATCCCGGGAGAAGGGA
>CBDUWG010000443.1:0-1870 GCA_965370845.1 uncultured bacterium | reverse complement strand
GCGGTAAATGACACGATCCGTGTCCTGGCTGTGGCCAAAGACAGCCTGGTGGCCGAGGGGCACGGGGACAACACCATACCCGACAACGGAGTCGTCATTTCCGGGCACGGCCTGGCCTGCTCATTTCTGAACGATTATGTCTTCGTGGGAGATACATTATCTCTCGTTCTGCAACTTCCCCCGGTGAGCGAGGCTATTCTTCAGCTCATCGGCGGCACGCCCCGTTTGATCCGCGACGGATCGGCCACCGTGGAATGGGCAAGTGAAGGGATCAACCAGAGCTTCGCCGCGGATCGCCACCCGCGCACGGCGGTGGGCTTTTCCGGGGACTCGACGAAGGTTTACTTCATCACCGTGGACGGCCGGCAGGCGGGCTACAGCGTGGGCATGTCCCTCTACGAGCTGGCCGACTACATGCTGGAATGGGGCATCCACCAGGGTCTCAATCTGGACGGCGGTGGGTCGACCACCATGGTAGTGAGGGGGGCGCTGGTCAACAGCCCCTCGGATGCCGGCGGGGAACGGACAGTGGCCAACGCCCTGCTGGCCATCAGCACGGCGCCAACGGGTCCTCTGGCCATATTGCGAATAGATCCCCGGGATTCGTATATCCTGGCGGAGACCAAAATACAGTTCTCCGCGGCCGGATTTGACCAGTACTACAATCCCGTCACCGCCGATGAGGACTCCCTGGTGTGGAGCTGCCATGCAGCCCTGGGCGCCATAGACGAATCCGGTCTGTTCACCTCCGGCAACGATCAGATTTCCGGCTATGTCTGCGTCACACAGGGAAACGTCGGCGACTCGGCCCTGGTGCACATCACTAATATCGCCACCATCGAGCTCACACCTGATCCCGTCATTTTAGAGATCGGGGAGCAACAGATCATCACGCCCGAGGCCAGAGACGAATTTGACAACCTGATAGAGCTTTCGGCAACCGATTATCAGTGGTCCGCCACCGGGGATGTGGGAGAAATCTCTGCCGATGGCGTCTTCACCGCCATACAGCAGGGAGATGGATACATCATGGCCACATACCATGCTGTCTGCGGAAGCGCAGCGGTCTCCGTGGGCATTTCCACGGATGTCATCATGGATGATTTCAGCGACCTTTCCAACTGGAGCTTAACAGGCGTGCTGGTCAACATGTCCGAGTGCCATTTTTTCTCTGAGAGCTCCGTAGCATTTTCGCCGCCCTCTTCCGGGAAACTCCATTATAGCCTGACGACAGGCGGCACCAGCGCCCTGTACCTCAACTGCTCCATGCCCATCTCCGGAACCCCGGATGCCATCGGAATACACGTTTACGGCGATGGCCGGGGGCACTGGCTGCGGGGGGAATTTGAGGATGTAGATGAGCAGAAGTTCCTGATGGACTTCACCCAATCAAGCCCGGGAATTGACTGGACCGGTTCCTGGAGATACCTTGAGGTTCCTTTGGAAGAGGCCATCGTTCACTGGGGGAACCCGTCGGCAACTCTCCAGTTCCCCATAACATGGAAGAAAATCTACCTGGTGGAAACGAACGACGCCCAAAAGGACTCCGGGACGGTGTTTCTCGACGATTTCACGGCCAGTTTCATCGCCACAGATGTGGAACAGGGCCAAAACCCACGGCTGCCGGACCTCTTCCTGCTGAAGCAAAATTATCCCAACCCCTTCAACTCAGAGACCAAAATAGCTTTCCAGCTTCCCGTAGCAACCCATGTGAAATTAGAGGTTTACAACACCCTGGGCCAGCACATCATCACTCTGCTCGATCACAACATGACTGCCGGACACCATGTCATACCCTTTTATGGCAACGATCTGGCCAGCGGCGTCTACCTCTGCAAGATCAGAGCAGGCAATTTTCAGCAGACCAGGA
>CBDUWG010000442.1:0-1884 GCA_965370845.1 uncultured bacterium | reverse complement strand
AGTTGCGGTGGAGGGGCGCTTGTTTTGACTTGTAGTAATACCTTGTTTTAAACCGCCGTCAACTGAATGCCCGGGTCGTATGTTGTTCATGAGACTAATGAACGCTGGTATGCAAGATGAAAAAGGTTCTTTCCTTGGGTTAAGAGACTTGTTTATCTTCCCCGGAGGTCGAAGGGCGGCGAATGCGCTTATGTGGAGCTGTGTGTGCAGCTGCCACGAGCCTAACATTGCCCCCCTTCGCCTCTGCGGGTGGCTCCGATTTAGAGAATTGGTGGGACCCGGTCTTGGGTCGCCCCGTATCAGGCACGACACTGGTAGAACCCTGTACCCGGAACCCGTGGAGGCAGAAGGGACTCGACCAGTCCTCTGTCAACCTCTCACCTCTAAACAGGAGCACTGATCATGGCTCTGATCGTCGGTATTGATCTGGGTCGCAAAAGCGCCCACGATGTGGTCATGCTCAGGCGCCAGACTGCCCTACAGGTGGGCCCCAGCTTTCGGTTTACCTCCACCCCAAAGGGTCTGGATCGCCTGTTTGAACAGATCGAAAGAGTCCGACAGGACCACGAACCGGTGGACTTTGTCATCGACTCCCCAGGACGGGCCTGGATCCCCATCGCCGCTGTGCTTAAGGCCAGAGGGTACGGTGTCTATCGTCCCTCGGGGGTGCGCATGCGGCGGCTGCGACAGGCCGGCCATGGAAGAAACAAGAGCAATCGCATCGATGCCTTCACTCTGGCCCGCTGCCTGCTCAACTACCCCCAGGATACAGCCCAAGTCTTTCTGCCGCAGAACACCCTGGCCCGACTGGATCAACTGGTCCGACAGAGAGATCGGGTGGTCGACAGCCTGCGCCGCCGCAAACAACGCATCCAGGACTTCTGTGAGGCCGTCAACCCAGGGCTGGTCACCGCTGCCGGGGGCTTCCTACTCAGCGAACCTGGCAGAGCCTTGCTGCGCTCTTATCTGGACCCCAGAACAGTGGTCCGTTTGGGTCACAAACGCCTGGCCCAGTTCTTACAAAAACGCTATCGCCTGGCTCTGGAAACAGAAACCCTCCAAGAGATCTTTTCTGCCTGTCAACAGGCCACCCAGCTCTACGAGCCGGTTCAACAGGCCCAGCAGATGCCCTTCGATGTGGCCATCCTGCAGGAAGAGATGAACTGGGAACTGGACCAACTGGAACGCGAAGAGAGCCGGGTGCGCCACCTGGAAACCCAGATCAAGAAACTCAACAAGGCCCTCGATCCCTGCGATGCGCTCATCTCCTTGCCTGGGGTCGCCCAGATCCTGGCCGCCGGCATCCGTACCTGTGTTGGTGACATCGACCGCTTTGACTGCCTGAACAAACACCGCGGCTTCGCCGGACTCTACCCGGTGGTGAAAAAGACCGGAGACAGGCAAACTTCGGCCATGTCGATCTCCAAGATGAGCTGTAATCGTTACAAACGCTACCTGTTTTTAGCCGCTGAGAATGCTTACAAATGGGACCTGGAAATGGCCGCCTTCTATCACAAACGACGAGGGGCCGGACATACCCACACCCAGGCCGTCTGTGCCGTGGCCAATGCCAAGCTGCTGCCCAGAATCCACCACCTGCTAAAACAGCTCAAAGCGGTCCAAGGCACACCCCTTCCTCGCCCACACTATGTTTTCAGAGATCTTTCCGTTAATCCCATCAGCATAGCGGAGGCCCGGGCCATCATCCTAGCCACGTGGGGCAAAGCCGCTCACCCCAAAAAAGCACTTGCAATAGCTTAGAGAATGTTAGACCTCATTGTCAATAGAAAGATATTTGAACCACAAAAATTATGAATGGTGAGTAATTAAAGCTGCGATTAACAAATTATACAATGAGACATTAATGTTTTATAATGACTCGAT
>CBDUWG010000441.1:0-1894 GCA_965370845.1 uncultured bacterium | reverse complement strand
AAAAGACTCGCCATTGTGTCGTCTTTAAATTTTTAAATCACTAGATTCTGTTCATCGCGTCCATATTTTTGCTTGAAAAATAGGTCTAATACAAACGACCTGGTGTCCAGAACGCTCATCACCTCGGCCAGGTGGTCGTAGGTGGACCACCTGTCGATCTCCTCTCCGTCCGCCGTCAAATGCTCGATGGCGGCGAACTTCACCTTCAGCCCCCGATAATCCCTGTGATCCCGAACGATCACATAAAACGAGCCATCGGGCAACTGAGCCAGGTCATGGTGCACGTCCAGCTCCTTTTCCCAGAGCAGCTGGGAGTGCCAGTTGAGACGGAGCAGCTCATGAAATGTTACGATGACCATGATGTCCCCGTTAGGCAGCATAATGGCGCGATCTTCGCCTGTTCCTTTCAGCGCATGTCTCCAGCGGTGCACCAACCGGCCCTCCATATCCATCAAAAAGGCCTCGCCGGATGTCTTGGAGTAATAAAAATGATAACCGGCACAGGCCTTCTGCGGATCATAGTACACGACGCCGGTATCGCCCTCACCGATGGCCGTCTCGGAAAAGGCCAGATAGGGCACAGAACGGAGCATGTCCAGTTGCCTGTCCCAGTCTTCGGGTTTCTCAGAAACTCCTTCGTCGGCCAGGGCGCCCGTCGATATCAACAGAATGACCAGGCCTAACAACATCATCCGCTCAGCTTTAAGCATTCGTTTAACTCCATAGATTACAGCCTACAGCTGACAGCCTACAGCCCACAGCATCCAGTATCGGTTTTTTTCTTTCCCCCGAGTCTCAAGTCTCCAATCTCCGCCTTTGCATTGTCTTTGCCTTTAACCAGCATCGAGGATCCAGGATCCGTCTTTTTCAACTCTCTATCTCTCCAGCAATCTATCCACCGCGGACGAGGGCAGACGCAACATCCTATAGACGGACTCGCGATGTCCATCTCTGCGCCACTGTCTGGTGGCCGGATTCAGCCAGGTCCACACCACTTCCCCCTCCCGGGTCACCTCGAAAATGCGTCCGTTATCGCTCTCACAGACAAGTGTGTTCCCGTTGGGAAATCGCTGGGCCGAGCCTCCGGCAAAGGAGTAAAAATCCTCCGGCGGCTCTGCCACATACTCCCAGACAATGGACTCGGCTATGGGATCCAGCTCCACCACCCGGGAGTATTTGCGCTTCACGCCGTTGTCGAATATAAGGATGTGGCCGTTGGGCAGCATCGTCGGATGATGCGGCCACTCCAGCTCGCCCTCGCCCCAGGCCCACAGGACGCGATAGCTATCTTTTTCCAGCACGGCGATCTGATTGACATTCCGGAAACAGACCAGCAAATTGCCTTCTTGAAATCGCCGATCTTTCTCCTCTAAAGGTGTGGCTGGAATCAGGCTCACGGTGTTCAAGTGAAAGTAATCGCCCCTGTAATTATGTCCCATCTTTATCTTGTTCTTACCCGATTTCTTACCCGATTTTTGCTCCTCCCGCGACCGGCAAGCGTGGACGCTGTCGATAATGGTATCCAGAAATGACCTTGTATCGAGAACGTTCATCATCTCGGCCAAGTGGTCGTAGGAGGACCAGCGGTCGATCTCTTCTCCGTCCGCCGTCAAATGTTCGATGGCGTCGAACTCCACCGCCAGTCCCCTGTGGCTCCTAAGTTCCCTGATGAGCACATAAAAAGAGCCATCGGGCGCCTGAGCCACGTCATGGTGAACCTCCAATTTCTTATTCCAGATCACCTCTGAATTCCAGTTGAGCTGAACCAGCTCCCGGAATTTTTTTATGAGCATCAGGTTTCCGTTATTTAACATAACTGCAACATATTCGGTACCTTCTTCTTTCGGCGCATGCGTCCAGCGGTGCGCTAATCGGCCCTCCATGTCCATCAAAA
>CBDUWG010000440.1:0-1895 GCA_965370845.1 uncultured bacterium | reverse complement strand
CCATTTTCACTCCCTGAACCCGCCCCGCAGAAAGAAGAAGTTCGACGACGGTCCCCTGCTTTATCTCCAGAAGAGGTTGTTTCTCTAACCGTTGCTTCATCTCCATCCGATACCCGGCTCGATCGGCCTGTGCCCGCAGCGCTCTCACCGCGGGGCCTTTACCCGTATTGAGCATCCGAAACTGAATCCCCGTACGGTCGACAACCTTCCCCATCTCGCCACCCAGAGCATCGATCTCTTTCACCAGTTGACCTTTTGCCAATCCGCCTATGGCTGGATTACAGGACATTTGCGCGATGGCATCAAGGCTCATGGTGAGCAACAGGGTTCTATAACCCCTGCGGGCCACCACCAGGGCCGCCTCACATCCTGCGTGCCCGGCGCCGACAACGACGACGTCATATTCGTTATCCTTGTGATTCCGCTTTTGCATAGCCAACAACAACTCCTAACGGACTGCTCATAGACTGCGGGGGTTTCACGTGAAACACATCCCTGTTTCCCTCTTCGACTGTTTCACGTGAAACAACTTATCATTTCCCCACGCAGAACTGCGAGAAAATACTGTCCAGTATCTCTTTATTACAAGTTTCCCCTGTTATTTCCCCCAGAGCAGACAGCGCTTCTCGCAAGTCCACTGCCGCCAGTTCCTCTTTGTTGCTTGCAGTAATCTGTCGTCGTGCCCGACAAATGTTTTCCACAGCTCGCTGTAGAGCGTCCCGATGGCGCACATTCGACACCAGAGCTTCAGAAACATCGGGTTCGTGCCCGTTGAACAACTCCTTTCTTATAGCCTTGGCTATATCTCCGAGCCCATCCCCCTGTTTTGCTGATGTGTAAAATACCCGTCCTGATGTTAACATCTCTTCCAGATCCTTCAGATCGAGAACCATTTCTAGATCGATCTTATTCACTACTATAAATACCCGCTGGCTTTCCGTCTCCTTAAGTATCTGCCTATCCTCCTGGCGGATCGATTCAGACCCATCTAATAGAACAAGTAAAAGATCTGCCGAGCTCATCTGCTGGCGAGTCCTCCGCACACCCTCTCTCTCCACAAGACCCTGACCAGTATGCAGACCGGCTGTATCCACAAATCGCAGGGGAATTCCCTCCAGTTCGATGTTCTCGCTAATGGTATCTCTGGTCGTCCCCGGTATTTCTGTCACAATCGCTCTGCTTGTTTGTAGCATCGCGTTAAACAAACTGGATTTACCAACGTTTGGCCGGCCAACTATTACCACAGTATAACCTTCGCGCAGCTTTTTACCGATGCTAGCTCCACTCAACAACCGGCGGACAATCTTCTCAGCCCTGCCCACAGCTAATATTGCCTGATCTCCTGCTTTTATCCCCAATTCTTGATCAGTAAAGTCTATCTCTGTCTCTACTAACGCCAAAGCATCTATGAGGTTTCGGCGAATCTCAGCGATGTCCTTCGACAAACCCCCGCTAAGCTGACGCATAGCGACCTTCAGGCTTAGATCAGCTTTGGATCTAATTAGATCGACGACGGCCTCTGCCTGGGCCAGGTCCAGGCGACCGCTTAAAAAAGCTCTCCTAGTAAACTCTCCGGGGCTGGCCAAACGAGCGCCCGATCCGATGACAAGCTCTAGAATTTTTTGGGTGATAAGCTGTCCACCATGGCCATTGATTTCCACCAGATCCTCTCCGGTGTACGTAGCCGGCCCTTTCATCAGAGAAACAAGCACATCATCTACCACCTGGCCTGTTTCTGGATCAACCACTTGACCATGGTGCACCGTGTGCGAGTGAACCGCAGACAGCTTGTTTTTTCCCCTGAAGAGCCTGTCGGCTATAACAATGGCTCGTGGCCCACTCGTCCGGACTATAGCTATGGCTCCTTCCCCTACTGGCGTGGAGATAGCCGCTAT
>CBDUWG010000439.1:0-1895 GCA_965370845.1 uncultured bacterium | reverse complement strand
CCTGGACGATGATGTTCATGATCTGCTCTGTACTCATGGTGGAGTCGATGGCCGCGGCCAGCTCGTTGAGCACGGTCAGCTCGGCCACCGCCCGCCGCAGCCGCCGGTTTTCTTCTTCCAGGGAGGTGGAATTCTCTATAGGGTCCGGTGTAGTCATATTGTTCTCCGATAATTGGAAGCTTTGCATAGAATTAGGATTCAAGGATTTCCCTTCAACCCATCCCCTTTAGCACCCAGGATTCAAGGGAAAATCCAAAAACAAAACGCTAACGACAGAATGGGGTGGTGGGGCACTTGAATCCTTGGATCCTCGACCCCTTGAACCCTTGATTTTTAGGATCCTTGACTCGTTGAATCCTTGTACTGACTACAGCTTATTAGATCTTTCCTTGAAGGAAATCCCCTGTCCCTCCAGCTCCTTCAACACCGGCTCGTAGATGTCGGGCAGGACCGGGATGTGCACGCCAGTGGCCTTGATCTCGCCGTGAAGGACCATCTTGGCGGCCATGGCGGCCGGCAGGCTCACCGTGCGGGACATGGCCGAGTCGCCATTGGGGACCCCGAAATCCACCAGGGTGGAGGTGATCATCTCCCTGGCGGGCAACTCCGGGTACTCGGCGATGAACTCGTGATGCAGGATGATCATGTCCCGCTCACCTTTCTCGTAGGGCATCTTCTGCAAAAGCTTATTGGACAGGATATCCAGTGGTGAGCTGGTCTCCACGGGCAAAGGGTCGTCGCTCAGCAGGCCCAACCACTCAAACCGGTCCAGGATCTCGGAGTCCTCGGCGATGTCCAGTTGCCTGGCCAGATCAGCTCGCAGATTGCCGGTGGGATTTTGGACGAAAGTTCCGCTGAACTGGGCGAAAGTCTGGCCGCCCAGCCCGGTTCTCTGCTCATCGTTCAGCAGGCCCAGATCCACGAACTTCTTCCAGGTCTCGCACCAGCCGGGATTGCGCAGGGTGCCCCGGTACATGGTCTTGGTATCTTTAAGGCCGTAGGTGTCTATGTAGGGGATGGAGTTTCTGTTGGGATAGGCCACCAGTTCGCCCACGCCCTCGATCTCGATGGTCCAGGTGTGCGTGAACAGGTCCGCGGAGGGAACGACAACCTCCTGGTCATCGTCCAAATAGCGGGCGTTGTTCTTGCCGGCCAGAACGACTCCCCGGGGGCTCCAGGAGAACTTGTAACCGAAGGGGTTGGTGTTGGCCTCCGGAGCGGGGAGCCCACCGCAGTATGAGCGAAAGCTGACGATCTTGCCGCCGCGATTCTCCACTCCGTGGATGATCTTCATGGCCGACATGTGGTCGATGCCCGGGTCCAGGCCGATCTCGTTCAGGAACAACAGGCCCTTTTCTTTAGCTTCTGCGTCGAAGCCGCGCATGGCATCACTGACATAGGAAGTGGTGACCATAGGTTTATTCAATTCCAGGCACAGCTTGGCCACCGTGGGGTGAAAGGTCCAGGGCACCAGGCTGATGGCCAGGTCGGCCTGGGAGATGAGCTCCTTCAGATGTTCCGTGTCCTCGACCAAAAGGGTCTTGGCCTCACCCCGCTCATGGCCGTCGATGAGCTTTTCGGCCTTGCTCACAGTGCGGGAGGCGACGATGACTTTAAAGTCTGGTTGATCCAGCAGATAGCGGACCAGGGGGCGTGTAACGAGACCAGCGCCCAGGACGAGGATTGTTTTCATGGTTAATTCCTCCTTGATTTAAGCGCAAAGGGACATGAAGCGCTCTGTGAATGTTAAAGTGTGAAATGTAAGTGAAAGCGGCGATATTTTTTAGCCGTCTTTGCGAGCCCGGCGAAGCAATCTCGTTTTCAAGCTGATCCTGTTTTTAGTAACTTAGCAAAAGTTCTCTGTTGAGATGCTTCAGAAAGGCAACCGGCGTATT
>CBDUWG010000438.1:0-1909 GCA_965370845.1 uncultured bacterium | reverse complement strand
CATGCTTTCAATATATTAGATCATTTCATCACCCACACATTCGTGTGACGACCCATTCTTTTAACGAATCTCGAGTCTCGGCTTTTGCATTGTCATTCAGAGTTCCGCACTCCGAGTTCCCAGCTCCGAGTTCAAAAAAACTCTCTGAACTCTCCAAACTCGCTCAACTCTCAAAACTAGGATCCAGGATCAAGGATCGGTTCTATCTTTTCATCCAGTATCCAGAATCCAGTATCCAGGATCCGCCTTTCTCATCCAGCCTTCCCCCAATCCGCCTTCCTCTTCTCCAGAAACGCGCTCATTCCCTCCTGGGCCTGGCCGCAGGAGTAACATCGGGCAAAAGCCTCGGCCTCCATGACCATGCCCGACGCCAAATCAACTTGTAACCCCTTATGAATTACTGTCTTTGCCTCAGATATGGCCACAGGCCCTTTGGCCACGATCTTCCTGGCCATGGCCATCGTCTCATCCATCAGCTGCTCAGGCGGAACAACTTCGTTCACCAGCCCACAGGATAAGGCTGCCTGAGCATCGATGATCTCGCCGGTAAAGATAAGCTGCTTGGCTTTTCCCTCTCCGATGAGCCTGGCCAAACGCTGGGTGCCGGCGAAACCCGGGATTATCCCCAGATTGACCTCCGGCTGGCCGAACCTGGCCGCCTCCGAGGCAATGCGGATATCACAGGCCAGGGCCAGCTCGCACCCTCCCCCTAAAGCAAAACCGTTGATCGCCGCGATCACCGGTTTCCCCAAACTCTCTATCTGATCGAATACTCCCTGGCCTTTTTGAGAGAAAACCCTGGCTTGTTGGGGACTCATGTCCCGCATCTCGGCTATATCCGCGCCAGCGACGAATGCCTTGCCTTCCCCGGCGATGACCACAACCCTCACGGTTTCATCCTGGCGGAGATCCTCCAGGACGCTGGCCAACTCATCTAACGTCTGGGAATTCAATGCGTTCAAGCAATCAGGCCGGTTTATCTTGAGAAGACTGACTTCGCCCTCCCGCTCGACAATCAGGTTCTCGTATTTCATAATCCAGCCTCCTCAGATCAGGTCATTGAGAGGAAACCACCATTTCCATCATCGGCGCCATCACGTCTTTTGGCCAAGTTTCGGTTTGGCGGAACTCGGCCCCAGCTCCCGCAGACGACGGGTAAAACAATCGATCACCTCGGCGAATTTTCCCCCCTCTCCCGCGGAAATCCACTCCAAACACAATCTCTCCACATCTATCCCGAACTGCTCTAACACTTTTTTCGTTAAAGCAACTCGTGCCAGAGTCTTGAAATTTCCCGATATATAATGGCAATCGCCGGGATGACAGCCACCGATAAAAACACCATCGGCCCCCTGGGCAAAGGCGGCCAGGATGTGGGAAACATCAACTCTTCCCGTGCACATCACTCTGATCAGGCTCACGTTCGCCGGGTATTGCAGGCGGGAGGTGCCGGCCAGATCGGCCCCTGCATATGTACACCAATTGCAGGCGAAGCCCACAATCCGTGGTTCCCATTTCTCATCGGACATGAGATAGAATCGCTCCTATTTGAGCCATAATTTGCTGATCGGTATAATGCTTCAAAGAGATACATCCCGATGGACACGTCGCCCCACAGACACCACATCCCTTACACAGCACCTCGTTTACCGTCATGATCTCTTTCTGCTGATCAAAGCTCAGGGCACCATACTCGCACACCCCTTCACAGATGCGACATCCAGAGCAGAAATCCTCATCGATCACGGCCGTGATGGGCTCAACCTCTACTTTGCCCCTAACCATGGGAGCTATGGCCGAGGAGGCCGCCCCCTTGGCCTGGGCCACAGCGTCCGGGATATCCTTGGGCCCCTGGCAGCAACCCGCCAGGTAAATACCGTCAATGGCCGTCTCCACTGGCCGCAGCTTG
>CBDUWG010000437.1:0-1911 GCA_965370845.1 uncultured bacterium | reverse complement strand
GCGCGAGCAACTTCCCTTGCTCAGCGAACGCTACAAAGTGGAATCGCTGGGGCTATTTGGTTCATATATACATCAGCGACAAGGGAAAGGGAGCGATCTTGACATCCTGGTTGTTTTCAAGGAGACACCCGGTCTTCTGAAGTTCATCGAGCTGGAAAACTACCTGAGCGATCTCCTGGAGATCAAAGTCGACCTGGTGATGAAAGATGCTCTCAAACCAAGGATCGGACAACGTATATTGAAAGAGGTTGTTTTTGTATGAAACAAGCACGCGATTATATAGATTATCTTGAAGTCCTCATCCCAATGATGAAGAGGATTATTCGAGAGGAACAAGCAGAAACCCCTTAGCGATCACCAATGCAAAAAACAAATATCGTGAAAAAATTATCTGGTAAGAGATTCAGATGGATGTAAACTTTCATCACTATCCAGAGGAAATGATGAAAAATTTGATATTTAAAATTTGCAATGTACAATTTGCAATGAGTCTTTTCATTCTAGCAGCTCTGCTCATCTCCTGCGGCGGCGGCCAGAAGGAAGAAGGTCCCCTCACCCTGACCATCTGGCAGACCTACAACGACCAGGAAAACGCTCTGTTTGCTGAGCTGTTGGCCGAGTATCAGGTCAGCCATCCCGATGTGACCATCAAGGCCACCCGGCTGCCTTTTGTGGGAGCAGAGCCGAAGATCCTCACCGCTCTGGCCACCCGCACCACCCCGGACATCGCCCGGGTGGACGGCTCCTTCGTGTCCAAGCTGGCCACCCGCAACGCCCTGATCAACTTAGACGAGCTGGGCATCGATGATATCAGGGGCGAGCTGCTTCCGGTGGCCCTGAGCAGCTGCCTGGTGGAGGGAATCGCCTACGCCATGCCGGAGCAGGTCAACGGGCTGTGCCTGTTCTACAACAAGACCCTCTTTCGCCAGGCGGACCTGGATCCCGAGAAACCTCCCAGAACCTGGGACGAGTTCATCGCCTTCGGCAAAAAGCTCACCGATCCGCAAAAGGGCGTCTTCGGCTTCGGAATGCGCAACTCCCTGTGGTGGACCTTTCCCTTCTTCAACACCTTCGGGGCGCACTTCCTCAGCGAGGATGGCACAAGCTGCGTGCTCAATGGCGAAAAAGGGGTCCAGGCCTTCCAGTTGAAAGTGGACCTGTATGGCAAGCACAAGATCGAGGGCGGCGGCTGGAGAGCCGGTGGAGTGCGCGGCGATATGGGCTTCCAGAACGGCAAGTATGCCATGATATTCAGTGGCCCGTGGGCTGTCAAAAGCCTGTCGGCGGCGGGGATCGATTTTGGGGTGGGCCTCATTCCCGAAGGCCCGGCGGGCACCTCCACCAACGTCGGCGGCAATGACCTGATCATCTTCCGCAGCTGCCAGCACCCACAAGAGGCTCTTGAATTCCTGAAGTTCATGGCCAGCGAGGCCGTACAGGCCAGATGGTGCAACGAGCTGGGCCAGATCCCGGTGAACATCCAGGCGGAGAAACACCTGGACTTCGAGCAACACCCTTATCTGCGAATCTTCGTCGAGCAGATGAAAACGGCCATCCCCAGGCCCCCCATCCCCGACTACGACGAGCTGGAGAACATCATCAACCCGGAGATGCAGGCGGCCCTGGATGGGACCAAATCGGTCCAAAAGGCCCTGGACGATGCCGTCCGGCGGATCAACAAAGAAGTGCTGGGGAAATCCGATTGACCAAGATGAAAGGATTTTACTGTTGAGAAGTTGGAGATCCGGTTTTGCCCTTTTGCTCACCGGCCTTCTGCTGGCCTGGCCTGCCTGGGCTCAGTATTCGGAGGAGTACGGTAAGAACATCGTGCTGGACGGTGTGAACGACTTCGACGACCCCCAGACCGAGGATGTGGACGAGTACCTGTTGGCCATCGACAATGACTATGAC
>CBDUWG010000436.1:0-1912 GCA_965370845.1 uncultured bacterium | reverse complement strand
AGGCCAACAGCTCCCCGGCCACCAACTGCTACACCATCAGCGAGTGGAACGCCACAGCGCAAACTTACACCAACTACACCACAATACCCATACCGCAGGGCAACTTCGCCCTGCAGCCGGGACATGCTTACCGGGTGGAGGTGAACACCAGCGCCATCTGGACCCTTGTCGGGGACGTGTTGCCTACAGACTCGGTGAGCTTCAATCTGAAGACCACCACCGGCACCGACTACACCTGGATCTCCATCCCCATGCATCTGACCGCCCTGGACAGCGCCTCGGATCTGAAAACGCACATCGAGGCCAACAGCTCCCCGGCCACCAACTGCTACACCATCAGCGAGTGGAACGCCACCGCCCAGACATACACCAACTACACCACAATACCCATACCGCAGGGCAACTTCGCCATCCGGCCGGGACAGGCCTACCGGGTGGAGGTGAGTGCCGACGCGGTCTGGCCGGCACCGTGAGAATAAACACTGAGCTGAAACTCTATTCACCTTCAAATTAGGAGGGTTCCATGAAAGGACGTAGCGGTTGGTTTTTGGCGATCATCGGCCTGGCAGTATTCTCCTCTGTGCTCCTCTCCTCAGGATGGGCCCTTGCTTACGTATATGGGCGGGTGGGCCCGAGCAGCTACCCCGCGGATGGCACGGTCACCTTCATGGCCTATCTCTCCAAGAGCGGAGACACGGACAACGAGGTTCTCACCGAGGACAACTATAACTGCGGTCTGGGGACGGATAATGGCTATAGTTCCCAGTATTTCTGGGTGGATTGGGCGAACTTCACCAGTCCCGCCGCGGAGAACAACGATACCCTGGTCATCCTGTTTACCGGCATCGCTGCCCAGGCTGGAAATTCCGGCAGCATCGACAGCACCATCAACACCGGCGTGGGCTTTGAGGACCTGGGCAACTCCACCTGGGGGGTCACCTCCAATCCCAACACGCCCACCAATCTGCAGGCGGCCATCGTCTCCCAGGGGGTGGTGGACCTCTCCTGGACGGAAGTCAAAAACGGTGCCTACAGGGTCTATCGCAGCTCCATGGCCTCCGGCTCCGAGCCCCCCAACGGGGCCAGCAACGGCCGCTACACCAGAATCGCCAAGGATATATACGCAGCTTCCTATCGAGACTCCTCCGCTCCGCTAACCATCTGCTGGTACATCGTGGTGGCCGATGACGCCGGAAATCTCAGCGGGCACACCGATGAGGTTTCCATCGACGCCGCCCTGCCCGTTCAACTGGCCTCCTTCACCGCCACCGGCGGCCAACAGAAGGTTATCCTGGAGTGGACCACCGAGAGCGAGTGGGATAACCGCGGCTTTCAGATTCGGCGTCGTGAGGACGGCAGCAGAGATTTCAAACCACTCAACCAGGAGCTGATTCCGGGAGCAGGAAATTCCTCCTCCCCAAGAGACTATTCCTGGGTGGATCGGCAGGTGCAAAATGGCCGGACCTACTGGTATCAACTGCAAAGTTTAGACTTTCAGGGAGGAACAAAAACTTACGGCCCGGTCAGCGCCACGCCCATGGATGCTCTGCCGCAAACCTTCCGGCTCTTTCAGAACTATCCCAACCCCTTCAACCCACAGACCTGGATCAGTTACCAGTTACCCAAATCAGGCCCGGTGACCATCAAGATTTACAACATCAGGGGACAGCTTGTCGACACCCTGGTGGATGCGGAACAGGCTCCCGGTTACTATCGTGTTTGCTGGAGCGGCCTGACTCAGCACGGAAACCTGGCGGCCAGCGGGGTCTACTTCTGCCGGATGAGCAGTGGTTCCTTCACCAAGACGGTGAAGATGATTCTGCTGAAGTAGTCGTTTACTATTCAGCGAAAAGAGAGAGGCGGGCCCTGTGCCCGCCTTTTTTGTTGGATAAAGGATTCTAGGGGTCGAGGG
>CBDUWG010000435.1:0-1920 GCA_965370845.1 uncultured bacterium | reverse complement strand
GCCTCGTGCGAGAACGGGCACCCCGAATACTCTCACCTGGCCCGGGAGCTGATCAAAAATGGATCCGCCGGCGCGGTGGCCGCCACCCGAGTTTCCTGGGGCATCGTAGGCTGGACAGACCCGGACGATGGCGGCATAGAGTCCCTCTCCTACTATTTCCACGACTACCTGATCAACCGGGGCCAGAAGGCGGGTCCCGCCCTGTACAACTCCAAGTATTACTGCAAGACCCACATGTGGCAGAACTGGCAGAACATGTTCGATTTCTGTCTTTACGGCGATCCAGGTCTGGACCGTGTGGGCCTGGCCCCCAGCCCCCAGATTCTGGCGGTGACTCCCTATGCCAACGTATACGTGGTCTCCCCGACGAGCGACGTCTCGGCCAGCTTCGACCGCCCCATGGATGCGGCCACCTTGAACGACACCACCTTCCTGGCCTATGGTGATCTGGGCGGCCGCTATCAGGGATCTGTCGGCTACGACGCCAACACCCGGACGGTGACCCTGGATCCCAGCGGCGATTTTCTGGCCGGAGAGGGCATCCGGGTCATGGTCAGCTCACACATTTTCTCGCAAGGGGGCACGTCGGTAAGCGGCGGTCACTCGTGGTTCTTCCGCATCAAGGCGCCCGGAGGAAGCGGATCTTTCGGGGAAGACAGCACTTTCGGCTCGGGGATGGACCCCGGCGCCATCTGTCCCGGGGATTTCGATGGCGACGGCCATGTGGACTTAGCGGTGGCCAACCTGAGCCTGGACAATCTCTCCGTGTGGATCAACGGTGGCAACGGGACATTCTCCCTGGATGCCACGTACGGGGTAGGAGGCGATCCCAGAGGGATGGCCGCAGGCGATCTGGACGGCGACGGGTATTTAGATCTGGTGGTGGCCGACTCCAGCGACCATCAGATTTCCGTGCTGATCAATGACGGGGACGGGACCTTCGCCGTTCATCAGACCTACGGAACGGGGCAGAGCCCGCGGGCCGTTTTTATCGCCGACCTGGACGGAGATGGCTATCCGGACCTGGCCACGGCCAACAGCGGTTCCGGGAACCTCTCCGTGCTGATCAATGACGGGGACGGCACCTTCGCCGCTCATCAGACCTACGGAACGGGCAGTGCCCCGCGTTCCATCTCCGGCGGCGATCTGAACGGGGATGGCCATGTGGATCTGGTGACGGCCAACTACAGCTCCGACAACGTCTCGGTGCTGATCAACGACGGGGACGGCACCTTCGCCGCAGACGTGACCTACGCCGTGGGCGATGGTCCTCACTGCGTCTGTGTGGGTGATCTGGAGGATGACGGCATCGCGGATGTGGCGGTGGTCAACAGGAACTCGGACAACGTGACGATCCTGTTGAATGGGGGAAACGGGGACTTCTCCGTGGACGGCAACTACGCCGTGGGCGATGAACCTCTATCCATCTGGGTAAGCGACCTGGACGATGACCAGGATGGCGATCTGATGGTGGCCAGCCGGGGCGCAGATCAAGTCTTTGTCCTGCTGAATATGGGCAACGGCAGCCTGGAGAGTGCCATCGGCTACGGTGTGGGCGATAACCCCGTTGCTTTGTGCGGCGGCGATTATGATGGCGATGGGGATCTGGATATAGCCACAGCCAACACTGGGTCCAACGATATCTCCGTGCTCTTTAATATCGACGCCCTCAAAGTGGCGACCACCTCACCGGCCAGACATGAAATGGATGTGCCGGCCGGCACCGAGATCACCGCCCGGTTTAACAGCGCGGTGGATAGCACCACGTTAAGCGATTCTACCCTCTTTGTCTGTGGCTCTCTGACAGGCCGGCACTGGGGTCAGGTGGAGACCGGCTCAGACGACTCCACTATTGTTTTTGATCCTTTTATCTCATTCTCCGCCGGTGAAGCAGTAACTACAACTTTAACCACCGGGGTG
>CBDUWG010000434.1:0-1921 GCA_965370845.1 uncultured bacterium | reverse complement strand
CTGCCGCAACGCCACCAACACCGGATCCCACACCGGCGAAAACGGCGGGGCGTAGGCCAGATCAAGATACAACATCTGGGGAACCTTCATGCCGGCGTGTAGGGCCGTGGCCAGGATGTCGATGCGCTTGCCCGCGCCGGCAGCCCCGACGATCTGACCGCCCAGGAACCGGCCCGTTTCTTTCTCGGCGACTACCCTGACGGCCATTGACCCGCCGCCGGGGTAGTACTTGGCCCGCGTCCGGGCTCGGATGAAAGCGGTGACGTGATCAAGCCCCAGATCTTCCGCCTCCCGTACGGTAAGGCCCGTGCGGGCCACCTCCATCTCCCCCACCCTGGTGATGGCCGTTCCCACCACTCCGGGAAAACGGGCATCACCTCCACCCAGATTGATCCCGGCCACCCGGCCCTGCTTGTTGGCCACGGTGCCCAGGGCGATGAAGGCCTTCTTGCCGCTGACCAGATGAAAAGACTCCACACAGTCCCCCGCGGCCCAGACGCCGGGCACCTGCGTGCGCATGCCCTCGTCCACCAGAATGGCTCCCGTTTTGCCCAGGGGGATGCCGGCCTCTCCGGCCAGCCCGACGTTGGGCCGGACGCCCATACCCAGGATGACCAGGTCGGCGGGGATCAGATGCTGAGAGGTCTTCACTCCGCTGACATGACCAGCGGAAGTCTGGAAACTCTCCACTCGCTCGCCCAGATACAGGGTGACGCCCATCTGCTCAAGGATCTTAGCGACCAGCCCGGCCATGTCCTCGTCCAGAGTGCTCATAACCTGGGGTAAAAGTTCAACCAAGGAGACCTGAAGACCTCTCGCCACCAAAGCCTCGGCCATCTCCAGGCCGATGTAGCCCCCACCCACGATAACCGCTTGTTTGGGGGACTCCTGTTCGATGGCCCGACGGATGGCCACACCGTCGGGGATCAGGGAGAGACTGTGCATGCCCCGGGCATCGATGCCGGGGAGCTTCGGTCGTATAGGAGAGGCCCCGGTGGCGATGAGCAGCTGGTCGAACTGCTCCCAGAAGGTCTTGTCCTCTTTCAGGTCGCGGACCAGGACCGCCCGTTTCTCCAGATCGATCTCCTCCACACGGTGAAGGACTCGAGCATCGATATCATATTTCTTGCGGAAGACCTCCGCGGGCCGGATCACCAGATCTTCCGCTTTCTCGACAAGTCCCTGGACATAATAGGGCATCCCGCAGGCCCCATAAGAGGTGTACGGACCCTGCTCGAAGGCGGTGATCTTCAGGTCCGGCCTCTGCCTTCTGGCCTGTGATGCGGCGCTCATCCCGGCGGCATCGCCGCCGATGATCACCAGACGCTCCCCTTTTTGCGCACTCATGAGTTTCTCCTTTTATCTTTCGATATTGTCTTCTCCTTTTCGAATAATACTACCGCCTGCGGAGGGTTTTGTCAACCCTATTTTCAGTGATATTGCCCCATAGGGCATAAAAAAATCCTCCCCAAACGAGGAGGACAAACCAATGTCCAGATTTTATGTGCTGTCGGGTGGCCTCACCCGACAGCTTGTTCTTTACGCCGTCGGGTATGGTGTGACACGACGCCACGTGTAAAATAGTAGAACAGGCATCTCGCCTGTTCAAGCGCTCGGAGAGCGCTTATCTCAACAGCACCATCTTGATAGTCCTTGAACGTCCACCGGCCTCCAGTCTGGCAAAATAAATACCGGAGGAGAGATCGGATGCATCCCAGATGAGGCTGTGTTCACCAGCCTCTCGAAATTCTTCAACTAATATTTGAAGACGCTGTCCTAACACATTGTAAATATGAAAATTGACGAACTCAGACATGGGAAGGTGAAAACTTAGAATCGTCTCTGAATTGAAGGGATTCGGGTAGTTCTGTAACAGCATGAATTCTTCGGGAACCGATACGATTTCTTCCTTCTCCTCCAC
>CBDUWG010000433.1:0-1922 GCA_965370845.1 uncultured bacterium | reverse complement strand
CATAGATGTGGTTTTGAGGATTACGGTTCCCGGATCCCGAATCTCGGCCTTTCAGAGGGGGTAGCGGAAGACGGCGAGGCTGGCGGCCGGCCGAACGGGAGAGTGAGGACGGTATGGCCGCAGGCCATAGCCAGCCGGTGCCGAAGGCACGCCGGCTGGAGCGAGGGGGACACATCCCCCTGCAAAAAAAATCCAAAGATTCTACCACCACATCATCTCCCGGGAGCTGCCCGTGAAAAAACCGCTCATCTGGATGATCTGTCTGATACTCATCGCTGGTCTCTTCTCCCCCGCTGGCGCATTTGGCAAACGCGGGAAAGAACCTGTTCAACCAGCCTACCATCTGGCGGCCGAAGAGCTCCTTCCCGGACCCTGGATGGCCTCCAGCTTCGCCGGCGACCGGCCGGCCATGATTGTCACGGATGAATTCATGCAATTTCTGGATCCTTCCGGGCAGATTCTGGCCCATCTGGAGCGCTCCCCGCAGAGCAGGTTTTTTCTCTCCAAAGAGGGAAACTTCATCGGCATCCAGGAGCTATCCGTCGCCGGCGAGAAACGCGGCTCTGTGCGGATGCTCTCCCTCACCCTCTACAGCCGTGACGGGAAGAAACTCTGGTCACTGAAACAGCCTCTGGGAGGCGATGAGCCCGTACCCAGCTTCTATCTCTCCGATTCGGGCAGGGTGGTCATGGTACAGCCTCTGCAGGGCATCATCTCCTTCATCGATGAGCAGGGCTCCCTGGCCGGGGAGGCCCGGCTGTTCCCCGGAGCCATAGACGAAACGGAGCGTGGGGTGGCCTGTGCTTTCTCCGCTGATGGCAACTACGTTGCCGTCAACATCCTGCTCCATCACGCCCGGCCAGGCGACGAGATGTCCCCCCGGGGGAAGGGACGCAGTTACCTGGTGCTCTTCGACTCCCGGGGCAAGGAGATCTGGCGCCGCGAGCTGGAGCAGGAGATCTCTGATCGAGTGGCCATCTCCCCAAACGGACAGGTGATAGTGGCCGGGGGCTATTCCGTCAAGGGAATAGGCTCCATTGTGAGAGCCACCTATCTATACGATGGCCAAGGCGATCTGCTGGCCACCTTGAATTTCCCCTTCCGTCAGGCCGTCTTCTCCTGCGAGGGACACTTTCTCCTGCTGGGTCAGAAGAACTCCATCCATCTGCTGGACACCCAAACGGGCCAGGTGCTGTGGGAAAAGATGCTGCCCGGCGAGGCCGGCCAACTTCGCACCCTGGATCTGTCCCCGGACGGAAGTCTGGCCCTGGCCCAACTGGCTCGAGGAGCCTACCTGGGCCCCCGGTTTATCTACGCATCGCCACGGGTTCTGCTATTCGACGAGCAAGGCCATCAGATCTGGCAGGAAGATTTTCCGGAAGACAGCTTCATCCAGCCAGTGGCCAGATTTCTGCAGGACGGCTCCAGCTTTCTGCTGGCTTTTCATAACAGGTATCTGATCTATGAAGGCGACGAATAAAAAACTCTTCCGGCCGGGCCTTTTAACCCTTTGTCTGCTCAGCATGGCACAGATCCCCATCGCCGGAGCCTATCCCTGGCCCCTGGCGCCCATGGACGTCCAGCACAACATCTCCGGGACCTTCTGCGAATGCCGGGCTGACCGGGACCACTTCCACGATGGCGTGGACATGCCCCTGGGCTACGGCGGGGCCGTCCTTTCGGTGGCCGACGGCACCGTGCTGGGCCTGGATCCCGCCGGGGCCAACGCCTGGATCCGTGTGGGCCGGTATGCTTATGTTCACGTTAACCCCAACCCCGATCTACACGTGGGCGACTTCGTCGGGCAGGGGGAATAGGACGGCACCACCAACCAGCAACGCAACAACCACTTCAAAAAAGGATCCACGCCCACAAAAACAACAAACAAAAGAACCACAACACAAAAAACCCACACCCCCCAA
>CBDUWG010000432.1:0-1926 GCA_965370845.1 uncultured bacterium | reverse complement strand
GATTTACAATTAAGCTTTTCCGAGAGATGGCTCCTGATAAATCGAATGCAGGCATAACCTCTCTGGCTTCCTCAAACACGATGGATGTTTCGGCCTCATAGACTGGTGGGGCTGTCCGGTTGTAGTAAACGATGGGAGCTAGCACCCCACACAGGCAGAGTATGAGCAGCCATTTCTTTCTGCGCAGCGTATTAACGAGGTCGTAGAAGGTAATCTGCTTACTCTTTTTTGTTGTCGAGGCGGTCTGGCGCATCACATCTCCTTCCCCGGGAACTCTCTAATTTCACTCTTATTCGGTTTCAAAGTGTTCCGCTATTAAAAAAGCTCGCTTGAGAAAATATCAGTCACTCGCGGGCTAAAAAAGACAGTGGCAATTATCATATCACTAGTTACGATCTTAATAGCCGTCCGTCATTTATACCTGGTATTTCGAAATACTTAAACCACTTTTTGAAGACTACTGTTGAATATTCTGGCATCCCGATCAAGTTCAGGAGATTGCTTTTTTTCTCCTCGGCGGAGGGAAACAGAGGGGGAAATTATTCAAGCCCCCTTCTCCATCTCCTGCGTGCCCTCGCTGCTCTGTTTCATTTCCCGCTTGCCGTACTCAATGATGGAGTTGCTTACACCGTAAGGGCTCTCAACCTTGCGGGGATTGTTGGGATCCTCCCCCCACTGGCCATCCACCCTGAAGCGGTACTGATAGACACCTGGCTTCAGGCATAGCACCTTGGTCCATACCCCCTGGCCATCGAGGTCCAGCATGGCTCCTTCGTTGGCATTCCAGTCGTTAAAATCTCCGGCCACCTGCACGCTCTTGGCCCCTGGGGCGTAGATGCTGAACCTGACGCCATCCTCCACCGGCTGTGATCCCAGGGAAGATGCGCCGGTGGCGGCCCTGGCACCATCCCGGTGGACTCTAGCCTCCCCCAAGGAATGCACCTCCTGGGCCAGGACGGCATAATCCCGGTAGCCACTGCTGCGTCGATCGTACCGGCAGATGGGTTGGCCGAAACCGGTGGCTTCCCTGAGCTGCACGTTGATGTGGATGATGGTTTTGAACAGGTTCTCGCCGAAATGTTCGCGGAGCTCCTCCCAGACCTCTCCAGCTATTCGGGTGCGCTGATCGTAGATGGTAGCCAGGACCTGCATGTGTTTTCTCTGGCCGAACCGATCTTCCACCAGCTTAATGGTCTCGCTGATCTTGCCCAGGCCGTGCAGGGCGAAGAAACTGGTCTCCACGGGCACGATCACCTCACGGCAGGCCCTGAGAGCGTTAAATGCGAGCAGACCAAGGCTGGGCGGGCAGTCGATGACGATGTAGTTATACTCATCGGATATCTTCGCCAGGGCGTTCAGCAAACGGTCCTCCCGGCCGGGCTGACCGGCCAGCTCTTGCTCCACCGCGCTGAGCATGATCCCCGAGGGGGCCAGGTCGAGGTATTTGTCCACGCCGACGATAACGTCTTCCATTTCCACATCCCAGTGGGTCTCGGATAGGACGTGGTACATGTGCTTCTCGACCTCCTCGGGCTTGACGTTGAGGCCCAGGGAGGAGTGGCCCTGGGGGTCCAGATCCACGAGCAGGACCCTCTCGTTGCGCTCTGCCAGACAGGCGGACAGGTTGATGGACGTGACGGTCTTACCACATCCTCCCTTGTGATTGACGATGGCTATGGTTCTCATGACGCTTCCCTTAGAAACAAGTTAAGAGGCTCTCAGAAACTTTGATCCCTGGCAGGTTAGTGAGTATCGAAAGACAAATTTGCATCTTATAAATAGGCTCACCGAAAACATCTCCTTTCGCAGCACCAGATGCTGAAGATTTCGCTAAAGCTGGTCGGATTGTGCTCTTCTCCAGTAGCAATGAACGGCAAATTTTAATCAATCTCTTGTGAGCCAATAATAGACATTGGCGATTATGGC
>CBDUWG010000431.1:0-1936 GCA_965370845.1 uncultured bacterium | reverse complement strand
CGTTTGGAACAATCCAGATAATCAGCGCGAAAAGCAAACAGCTAAGCGCATAGGGCATCGTTTTCAGGCCCTTTTCCAGGAGCAGGGCAAAGTGCCTGCGGCTGAGGATTTCCTGAACGAGACCGGTGGAAGTTAAAGAGGCCGTCAGGGCCAGAACCAGGAACATGGCCAGTGGTCCGATAACGGTCAATAGCGTATAGCCGGCCAGCCGGCGTGGCCAGGATCGTATGCGGGGAACATGCCAGATGTCGTTGTAGGAAAGCTCGATCTTGTTTAAAATGCCGTATACTGTGAGCAGGAGCACGGCGAAGCCCACGTATCCCAGGGTTCCCGTCTGCGCGTTGCCCACGAATTCCATAATTTGTGCCGAGATCTGATCGCCGCGAGGCCCCAGAGGTGAGAGAAAGTCAGACAGAACAGGGGCCAGGTCCAGGTGCAAGCCGAGTCCCTTAGAGATGGAAAAAACAACAGCCAGAAAAGGCACTATGGCCAGGAGAGTGGAGTAGGTCAGGGAGGAAGCTCGAATTAAGAGCTTTTCCGCATAGAACTGGCGGATGACGAAGACAAGCACCTTGATTTGCTTGATCCCAAACGCCTCCAGCCGCGTAAGCTTGCTGAGATCGAGACTCCAGATATCTTTAGTCAGGAAGTCCCAGATATCAACGAGGGTGTGTTTTGTTCTTAACCACCAGGGATGTTTGTTATTGGTCGTATTCATGGTTTATCACTGTTTTTTATGGCAACAGAAATACTTCGGTCGCCTTCGTGACCCGGAAAGAGCGAGTCTCTAGTCTCCAGTCTCGGCCTTTCATCCACTCGCCGTGCTGGGGCAGATCTCGCTGTACGCACAATACCGGCAGGTCATATACCCCGGCTTGGGTGTGTAATTCCGGGCGCGGATGCCCCGGGCGGCTTGTTCGATCTGCTCGGCAGTCTTTTTCAGCATCTTGTCGGTCACCTGGACACAGCCCACCAGGCCCGACTCCAGAAAATGCAGCTCCACCGACTGGGGGGTGACCCCCTTGGCCTGCTGATAGGCCAGGGCATAGATGGCCAGCTGCAAACTATCCCGGGCCCTTTTGTCGGCGGCCTTCTGCTGGCTAACCGCCGACGACTTGAAATCCACGATGGTCACCCCATCATCTCGCTGGTCCACCCTGTCCCAGCGGCCCTTGACCCGGTTGGAACCAGAAAGGAAGCTGAACTCCTCCTCCACCGAGGCGGGCACGACCCCACTTCTCTCCTGCTCCTGGTAGAATTTTTTCAGAGCCTCTTGGCCGGCCTCCAGCCGCTTTTCCTCGTGCTCCCGGGTCAGGAACCCCTCGTTGATCCATGTCCGCTGGAAGATGTCCAGCAGCTCCTTTAGAGTTATGGACTTGCCGTTGATCTTCTGCTGGAAATAGGACTGCACGGCCTGGTGCAGGGCCTTGCCGTAGACGATGGAGTGATGGGGCAGCAGGGGCACCCTGAGAATGTGCACATATTTGTAACGCAGAGGACATGTAAGGTAGTCGTCTACCTGATAATGACTCAGGTTGATCAGCTCATCGTCGGGGATGGCCCGCGGGGCCAGCGGCATGGTTTCCGGATCGGGAGCGTTTTGGGCGATGGCCTCCATGGCGGAGGTTTTCAGGTACTGTTCATCGGCCCGGGGCTTGTCCATGGCCTCCAGGACGAACTGGCTAACCTTGCGGGAGCGCGCGCCGCCGAAGTCCAGGGCGCTGGTCAGGTAGAGCTCCCTCTGGGCCCGGGTCATGCCCACGTAGAACAGCCGCCGCTCCTCCTGCAGGTGCACATCGCCTGAGGGAACCGGCTCCTTGACCAGCTCGTCAGGCAGCTCGATGGGCTCCCGGCGGCCCCGTGGGGGGAACTTATCCTTGACCAGGCTGACTAAAAAGACCACCGGGAACTCCAATCCCTTGGCCTTGTGCACGGT
>CBDUWG010000430.1:0-1941 GCA_965370845.1 uncultured bacterium | reverse complement strand
GAGCCGGCGAAGCCGGTGAGCGTCAAGGGGGGAACCGGTTCCCCCCTTGAAACGATCGATGAAGTCGATCGTTCCGCGACCCCCTCTGCGTTGGGATGAGAATTTGGTGCTGATGAAGAGGATGGCGGATATAGAAACTGAAACTGGATTCTGGATACTGGATTCTAGATGCTGGTAAGTGAAATGCTCAACTCTGAGTATATGCCGGGTTGACTCCGCATTTTCCGAGGTTAAGTTCTTAACCAGTATCCAGGATCCGCCTTTCTCATCCAGGATCAAGGATCGAGGATCAAGGATCCGCCTTTCTCACACACTACCTGATCCTCATACCCCGGCAAAATCGCATAACTGCCCTCATCAGCCAGGTACGTGCCCACCCCGCAGACGGTGAGGACATCACCCTCTTGCACCTCTCTCAAATCCAGTTCAGTATCTTTCCCAGCCAGCACCACGATGGCCCCTGACCCATCATCCAGATGCAGGCGGGTCCACCTCTCCTGCCGGAGGATGAAGACCACGGCCCCCCGAACCTGGATGAGGGTTCCATCCCACTCTGGGTCATTAGCTTCAGCGGTGGTCAGAGCTCGAGGGAGCGGAGCCGCATAACCTCTCTCCAACACCGTCACCAACGGTCCGGAGACCTCCGTGATACCCCGGTAATCGTGAATAATCCCCTCCACTTGAACAAGATCACCTCGTACAATATCCTCATCCATGGGATCTTGGTCGAAAATCAGAATGCCCCGTCCCGATTGATCCTGGATGTATAGCCGTGTATGCTCCCGGTCCAGAACGCCGCTGCCGATGGTCACCACCCCCTGCACGTTCATCAGATTTTGAGCATGGGGATCGGCCTGAAGACCGGCACAGGTTACCACAGCGGCGGGGGGAGGAAACGCGGGGCGGCCGGCATCGATCCAGGCGGTGTACCATAGATCGGCCAGAATCCTGCTGGCCTGAGAGAGCTGTTTGGTGGTGAAACGGCCGGTTTTTTCCCATAAAACCTGGTAGTAATCGTCGCCGTAGACGGGGCCCTTTTTCCTGGCCTGACAATCAGCAGACATGATGCTGTCCACAAAGCTCCAGGTCCCCCGGATGGTGCCGAAGATATGTTCCAGGGGCTCCTCCACGCAAACAGCCCGTGCGGGATCGGCCTTTAGCTGGTGCAGATTTCTGCGAATCATATCTATTTCGTAGCGAAGATGAACCCCTTTATTTCCGGTGAGCTGGCCATCGTAGTTTTTGGTAGTATGCAGCGGTTGATGGCAATCGGCCACATAATGGCCCAGATCCGCCGCCAATAGAACAGCTTCACCCCAGTCTCCGGCGGCCATGGCCACAGAGAGAGTTTCGGTTACCCCGGCAATAATCCAGGGCACCACACCGTTGCCATAGACATCCATGTGCTGGCCGTGCCTGGCTTTCAAAGAATCCAGGTTGTGGGAAAGATGCCCCTGATAAAACTCGGGGAAATTATCTATGTCGATCCAATGCCGGGGGCTCTCCAGGGGATCCCAGGCCTTCCGATAGTCGGCGTCGCTGCCATGGGCAGCCACCACCTTAGCCCACCGCTCAAACCCGGTCATCTCTTCGGGAAGATGGGCGAAGGCTTGCTGGTTGACCCACCTGTGCGCCACCCAGCCCCACGGCCATCCGACTCGCGGTAAGCAGAAGATGATGACCAGCAGAAGCGCGGTCTCCCGGCACAGGCGGCGATATTTCCAGAGCATGGTGCAGCCTTTCTCTCTAAAATCCTGGATACTGGATTCTGGATTCTGGATTCTGGATCCCCGACCCCCTATCCCCGATCCTCGATCCTTGATCCTCGTTCCCCGATCCCCCATCCCCAATCCTTGATCCTATATCTTATGATTTTGTTCCAGAATGTTGGATTCTCATCATTAATGTTTTATGGATTCCGCTTTATGTATTCTAAGACCA
>CBDUWG010000429.1:0-1947 GCA_965370845.1 uncultured bacterium | reverse complement strand
AAGCGCCCCTTTTTTGCAAAATTACCCCTTGACAAAATCATCTTCGGAGGCAATATTAAAGTGTTGTATATGATGCTTAACTCGAATTTCTACACAGGGTTGATATCCACTCGGCCAGACAGAAACGAATTTTCTAACTTACTATTTTTCAAATCGATATAGCAATATTTTTCTTCGAAAGGGGGTGTATCTGACCCAGAATAAATTCCCTCTATCACCCGTAATCGCTCTCCAACCAGCCTATTATTGTCCTTAAGCGTTTGAATCGAAGAGCTCAAACAGAAAGGAGCCTTTCATGTCCGAGTTTGTTGATTCCATTATGGAACAGATAAAAACCAAAAACCCTGCTGAGCCCGAATTTCATCAGGCAGCACAAGAGGTGATCGAATCTCTGGACCTGGTCATTCAGCGCAATCCTCAGTACATAAAGGCCAAGATCATCGAGCGGATCCTGGAGCCAGAGCGGGTGATCATGTTCCGCGTGCCCTGGATGGATGATACGGGCGAGATCCACGTTAACCGCGGCTTCCGCATCGAGATGAACAGCGCCATCGGGCCTTACAAAGGCGGCCTGCGCTTCCACCCGACAGTGAACCTGGGCATTCTCAAGTTTCTGGCCTTCGAGCAGGTTCTCAAGAACGCTCTGACCACGCTGCCTATGGGCGGCGGCAAGGGCGGATCAGATTTCGATCCCAAGGGCAAAAGCAACAACGAGGTGATGCGTTTCTGCCAGAGCTTCATGAGTGAGCTGTTCCGCCACATTGGGCCGAACACAGACGTTCCTGCAGGAGATATTGGGGTCGGCGGCCGCGAGATCGGTTTCCTCTTCGGCCAATACAGGAAGCTGAAGAACGAGTTTACCGGAACCCTAACCGGCAAGGGATTGAACTGGGGTGGCTCCCTCATCCGCCCGGAGGCCACCGGCTACGGCGCCGTCTACTTCGCCGCCGAGATGCTGTCCACCCGTGGCGAAACACTGGAGGGCAAGGTTTGCCTGGTCTCCGGCAGCGGCAACGTGGCTCAGTTCGCCGTGCAAAAAATCAACCAGCTCGGTGGCAAGGCGGTCACTCTCTCCGACTCCAGCGGATACATCTATGACCCGGAGGGCATCGACGAGAAGAAGCTGGCCTGGGTCATGGAGCTGAAGAATGTGAGCCGCGGCCGGATCAAGGAATATGCCGACCAGTTCAATAGTGCCACCTACACCGTCAGGGACCGCCAGGCCGACCACAACCCGCTGTGGGATCACAAAGCAGATTGCGCTTTTCCCTCGGCCACTCAGAACGAGATCAACGGCCAGGATGCCCAGAACCTGCTCAGTAACGGCGTCTATGTTGTCTCCGAGGGCGCCAACATGCCCACCACCATCGAGGGTGTCAATCTCTTCCTGGACAAGAAGATCCTCTACGGTCCGGGCAAAGCGGCCAATGCCGGCGGAGTTTCCGTCTCCGGCCTGGAGATGTCCCAGAACAGCCTGCGCTACAACTGGACCCGCGAGGAGGTGGACGAACGTCTATACGGCATCATGAAGAGCATCCACAAGATCTGCGTCCAGGCCGCCGAGCAGTATGGCACACCGGGTAATTACGTCAATGGCGCCAATATCGGCGGTTTCGTCAAAGTGGCCGACGCCATGATGGATCAGGGTCTTATTTAGGGAGTTTTTTCTCTTAGAAGTGATTTTTAGCTTTCACTCCATGATCATTTTGAAAGGAGATAGGCGACCATGCTAGTAGGATACCTGGAAGGCACCAACGGTCAGCTGCTGACCAATTTGGTAGTCGAGGGAATCGATACCATTCCCGTGAGCAACGGCTGGGACAACCACGGGAAGACCCTCGGGCACATCACCCCCAGCGACAACATCTCCCTCATCGTGGGCTATTTGCACAAAGTGTTCAGCCGGGGGATGGGCGTGACGGCCAAGGATGTGCTGTACAACTGCAT
>CBDUWG010000428.1:0-1950 GCA_965370845.1 uncultured bacterium | reverse complement strand
TGATCCAATCTCCGGCGGTGTAGAAGTCGCTGTCCCGGTTGCGGGGTACCGTGGTGCCCAGCCGGGTGGAGTCGGGGGTCCAGCCGGCGCCGGTGTTCAGGTATTCCACCCAGGCCGCGGCCGTCTGGCCGGAGACCATGGTGTCCGGGTGGGATTTGGCCTGAAAGGTGGCCTCGAAGGCGCCGGAGTATGGTGATGGGGTCAGGCCCATGTGGTCGCAAAATCCCTTGCAGTAGGCATAGCCCTCCCGCCCGGAGTGGTCGTTCCAGTTGTTTAAAAAGCGCTGGGACTCATCATATCCATTTTTGTAATCGATAAAGGAGCCCTCTCCCAGAATGGAGGGCATGGTGGTGTTTCTGAGCACGTAGAAATCGGCCGCCTTGGTGCCCCGGTCGTTGTAGGCGAAGGCCCAGATGATCTCCGGGTGCACCTCGTCGCGCAGGTCCTGGGACTGTCCGCCCAGAGAATCGCTGTGGCAATAGGTCTCGGTGCCCTGCACGGTGGTTTTGAAGGCGTTGTGATGCTGGGACATGAAACGGTCGTATCCGCCGCTATTGGCATAGACACAGCGGTCGGCCAGACTCACGTACACGTCGGTGGTGCGGGTCATGCCCACGCTGTCCACGCCGCTGACCTGTTCCAGGTAGTCGCGAGCCTCAAAGGACACGTCTAAATTAGCCGCTTTCTCCGTATAGTGATCGCCCACGGCGCCGGGATCGGTGCCTCCATGGCCGGGGTCCAGGCATACGGTGACCGCGAATGCCCCTGTGGCCCAGCCAAGTCCCAGGAGAAGAACCACCGCGGCGAGGGCTTCTTTCCATCCGCAAAACGCTCTCATGAAACGTTTACCTCCGAATAGTGTCTGTTTTTATGCTCACTTGCCTGGTCGCATGTTTCACTGAGCCACCAGATGGGCCGTGAAGAGCTTGCCATCCGGCCGGCTGAAGGCGATGTGGTCGTCCACCGACCAGGATGGATACATCTCCAGCCCCTCGACGGTGGATGTTAAAGCCAATTTTCCGCTGCCATCTTTATCGATGATGTAGATGTCGGCGGCGGTGATGTAGTGGCCGTCGTCCTGGGTGATGTCATAGACGATCTTTTCTCCGTCAGGAGACCAGGCATAGTGGTTGCCGTTGTCCAGCGGGATCATGGTTCCCCGGGTCAGGGCCAGGAGATAGAAGCTCCCGCCTAACTCGTTGATGATGGCCACAGGTTCTTTCGGTGACCAGACGGGATTGAAGAATCGCCGGCCGTCGGAAGTCACCTGGAACCTCTCACCGTCGACCAGATGATAGGCCCAGATGGCATCCTGATGGTCGTTATACAGGATCCACTCCCCATCCGGGGAGACGGGGGCCACGTGGGAGGCGATGTCCGCGATGGTCTGTTCGACCTCTCCCTTGATGTTCACGATGAGAAAACTTCCCTCGAAGGTATAGCCGATGCGTCCGTCGGGAAACCAGGAGGGGGTGCCCACCTGGTTGGATTGCCGGCTGAGAGCGTGGATCTCACCGGTCTCTGTGTCGGCCAGCTTGACGGCTTTTTGAGTCGATGAGGGATCCAGCACGGCCTGGTAGGCGATGTATCGACCGTCGGGGGAGAAGGTCAGGCCATAGCCCGCCGAGACCTCCTCGGTGATGGCTGTGATCTTTCCTGTCTGGATGTCCATCAGGTAGATGCCCTGGTATTTGGCCTCGGTCATGACCAGCGCAGAGCCGTCCGGTGACCAGACGGACGCCATGATGTCCATCTGCGCGGTTTCCATCTGCCGGACGCCCTTCAGTTTCGTGACCGTCTCCGCCCAACAGAGGCCAGCCAGCAGGATGACCGCCAGGGCCAATGGGAAGAACTTGAACCTCATGATCTAGCTCCTTTTGTGGAGGTTGAGGTTGTTGTGAAGAAAAAACGATCCTGGATTCTGGATACTGGATTCTAGATTCTGGATGA
>CBDUWG010000427.1:0-1969 GCA_965370845.1 uncultured bacterium | reverse complement strand
CAAGGATTCCCACTCCTCTCACCTCCACCACCCCAGGATTCAAGGATTCGAGGGAAGAGCTAAAATCCTTACGCTAAAGTGAGGTGGCAGGGTACTTGAACCCTTGAATCCTTCTTTTCAGAACTTTTTAACCTGCCGGCTTCCTCTGACATCTGGGACAGACATGCGTTCCTCTTCCGCCCACCCGTATTTTCACGATGGGGTTTCCGCAGCGAAGACATGACTTGCCCTGGCGGCCGTAAACCCGTAGGAAGCGCTGAAAGTCGCCCGGCTGTCCGTCCGCGCCGCGGAAGTTGTCCACGGTGGAGCCGGAGCGGTCGATGGCCTCCTGGAGCACATCCTGAATGGTCCCATGAAGCGCTTTCAGACGCCCCTTTGTCAGATCGCCGGCCCGCCGGAGGGGATGGATCCTGGCCCTGTACAGGGTCTCATCGGCATAGATATTACCCAATCCGGCCAGGACCCTCTGGTCCAGCAGCAGAGGTTTTATCTGCCGGCGGAAAGACCCGATCAGGGCGCTGAAACCCTCCGCGGAGATCTCCAGCGGCTCAGGACCGAGCTTGGCCATCTGCGGATCTGAGTGTAGCCGGTCGGTTTTCACCAGGCGTATGGTGCCGAACTGCCGTTGATCCCGGTAGCGCAGCTGATGGCCGTCGCCGGCCAGATGGAAGATCAGGTGGGTGTGCTTGAGCAGAGGTTCGTGGTCGGGCAGATAGAGCAACTGTCCGCTCATGCGCAGGTGCACCAGCAGGCTGTATCCTGTGGAAAGATCCATGATGATCAGCTTGCCCCGCCGGCGGACACCCTCGAACCGGCTTCCCTTGAGGATTTCCTCGAAATCTCGCGGGAGGCCCCCGACGATTTTGGCCAATGTGACGGTGACCCGGCGGATGGTCTTTCCCCTGATCCCCGGCCGCAGGCCGCGAACCACGCATTCCACCTCGGGCAGCTCCGGCATTTTTACCCCTCTGTCACAGGCGATTTAATATTAAGAAAAACGGGCCCGGATAGCAACTGAATTTTTCTGTTTTTCGGGCAGATGGCCCCCGCGGCCGCCGCTCAACGCTAAATACTGGATATCAAAGCAAAAAGGGCCGGCAATGCCGACCCTTTCGTGGTGAAACAGTGGAGGCGACGGGAGTCGAACCCGTGTCCGAAGATAACTCTGCAGGAACCTCTACGTGCATAGCCTTTCTTTTGGGTCTCGCTCGCTCCGGCTCCGAAAGGCAGGATCCGGGGCAAGCCAGCTCATCAAGATCTCGTCATTCAGCCCTGAGCGAGGTTGAAAGACCAGCCTGCTTTAGTCGGCGCCCTCATCCGGTCCAACAGGCGAAACCGGTGAGAACGGGCTACCTTTATTTAGGCAGCCATTGCATACGAATAATCGTTTGCAATTAGATTTGTTTCCCAATTGTTTTACGAGCCACTGGGACCTCGGCACGCAGTTCCAGCTTCACTACCCCCGTCGAAGCCGTGACGCCCCCAATCTGGTACGCCCACAAGGAATCGAACCTTGAACCTACTGATTAAGAGTCAGTTGCTCTGCCAATTGAGCTATGGGCGCAGAGTTTTAAAGAACAGAAACTGCGAGTTGGGGAAGCTCTCGCAGTAAGATAAAATAAAAAATAATCCTTCCGTAGTCAAGCGAAAACACGCTCAGCTCGGTAATCGTGAAAAACTGTTACTCGATCTTTTATTTGCTCTTGTCGATTAACGATCACCGATCACCGCTGCACGAAAGTGAGCCCGGCGCGAATCGAACGCGCGACCAACGGCTTAAAAGGCCGCTGCTCTACCTGCTGAGCTACGGGCCCGTACAGACCTTCTAGTATTGCGAAAAAATATATCGTTGTCAAGGTTTTTTTCGAGTTTTGTGGAAGGCAGAGACTAGAGACTGGAGACTTGAGAAAGGAAAAACCGATCCTTGATCCTCGATCCTGGATTCTAGATGAAAGGCGAGAGGAACAGG
>CBDUWG010000426.1:0-1973 GCA_965370845.1 uncultured bacterium | reverse complement strand
CGCAGTCTGATTCCACCTGTACGACGACGCTGTTCTCTTCCATGATGGTCAGCACTGTCGGATGGGAGACGCTCAGTGTCCCGGGCAGCTCAGTCCAAATGTCCAGATCCGGATCTCCCAGGAGCGTCTGTTCGTAAAAACACCATCTGATCCCCTGGTAATCAAGGGCCCAGATGTTGTCGATCTTGGAATCGTCGTTGATGGCCCCCAGGCGATAGATGTTCTCCCCGAACAGGGCGTCGAAGAACTGGCGATCGAAATACTGGGAGGCTCCATCGGTCATCCCCGGGCTCGCCCAGCCGTAGCGGGTGTTGCCCACGAAGGCCGCAGCTCCGTGCGGGCCGGTCAAGAAGGCCTCGGCGACGCAGTCGTCCACGTAGAGGCCCCCGGGGTTGCGATTATCAAAGGAGGCGGCATAGCAACCCTGGGAAAAGATGATCATAAAGGAGTTGTCTATCCCGTCGTTGGTTAGATCGTTGAGAACCTGGTCAGCGGTCAGGCGGAGGGCATACTCCACCGAGGAGTGCCCGAGGTGGTTGATCAGGTGGAGACCGTTATTCATCAGATCCAATAGCATGCCGCCCCACCAGGGAGATCCAAGATCCTTGTCGTACAAGGTGTTCACCGTGAAATTAGCTGGAAATCCGCTGGTGGTGCAGCTGTTGGTGGTGGCCCCGAAGCGGATCTCATCCTTGTAATCTCCTCCGTACGTCAGGGGATTGTCCCACAGCTCTTCACCTGCCATAAGGGCCGCGGTGGTCTGTTCGGGAACCGGAGCCTGCTGGTACTGGATGGTCTTGGTCACGAAGTGCAGCGCTTCGTCCTGATCGTCCACCGGCGCTCGCCCCACACTCACCTCGGCAAAAAGATCTTCCTCCCCGGGTTCTCCCCAGAGCTGGTCACCATCGGCGTTCCAATCTCCGTCCAGGGCGCCGAAGTAAAGATCTGCGGGGATGTCGGTCTCAGTATACCCGAAGGCCTGGGCATACAGGCCCCGGTGGGGGATGATTTCGTCATCGCCGCCCAACAGGACAAAATCCGTTTGCCAGCCGGTATAGGCGTCCAGGATGAAATTGCGGATCTGCTCGGGCAGATCCTGGCCGGAATAAGTGTCGCCGATCTCCTGGACAGTGACCACCGTGGCTCTCTGACCTCGCTGGGTCTTGAACTCGGCCAGCGTCTGGAATGTGGGTTTCAGATCCTGGCTGGTGATAACAACATAGCGGTAGGTCTCCTGTGGATTCACCAAAGACCCTTTGGATCTTCTGGGAGTCTCGGCCAGGTTGCTGTACTGCTCAATTTGTCGGGGATTGTCTACCATACCGGCCAGACGATGGGCCATCAGCCCGGGAGATCGTAGCATTCTTTGAGTTTGAGCAAAGACATCAGGGGAATCGACCGTGCGCAGACAAAGCTCCATCTCCGGGAAGTAGGAGATGGTGCCGGTGGAGGGGATATATTCCACGGGATGAAGGTTGATGATGGCGATTTGATATCCGCAAAGTGACCAGACACCCACCAGGTGGTGGGTCTGTGGTGGAAAAGGGGTGGGGGAGGTGTAAATGTCCTCGTTTGGCGGAGTGGGTTGCCAGTTTTCTGCACCACCCAGGGGAATTTGCATCTGACCAGGACAGACACGGAAACTCCCCGGGAGGATTTGCCTCTGGGAGGCAAGAACCTGAATTTCTGCGATGCTCTGTCCGGGAGGCAGAAGTATGCGTGCCGTCCTGACCGGGAGGATGGGTTCGCCCGGGTTGCCGATGGAGGGCAGGCCGGCTATGGTAACCTGTGCCTGTTCACCTGGTCGCTGGATGGAGGGTGGATCGAAGGTGAAGGCGAAGATCAACCGATCCTCGGCAGCACATAATTTAGGGGCGATGAACAGGAAGAGGAGAAGAAACCCCACAAATCGCAAGTTCAATATCGCCTTGTAGCTATGACAGAATCTTATCTCAGACACCCCGCAAATCTCA
>CBDUWG010000425.1:0-1975 GCA_965370845.1 uncultured bacterium | reverse complement strand
GCGAAAATGGTCGGCGCTGATGGCGTTGTTTATGCTTTCGATATTCCTCCTCTGTAGCGATGTATCTCAACTGTTCAACGGCCTCCTTAAAATCCTTGGCCACCTGACCGAGGTTGGACCAATGTAAGCTAAACGGTGCTTCCCGCTGAGCTGTTCGCCCGGTCTGCGGATCTCTCACACGCAGCCTTAAAATATATTTGCCCTCCGGCAAAGAGGTTATATCAAGAACCCGATGGTCAAAGCTGAGATCTCCACGCCTTAACACCTTCCCGCTGTCCGCCAAAGCTGTCTCTGGATCAAGATCGACCACCTCCCACTCCACCTCATAAAAAGAACTCGCCGACCCATCGAAGGCAAGGTCATAGATCTCAAAGTAGAAGGAGACCAGCGGCCGCAGATCGCTGTAGCTCCGATCCACATTGGGCACCAGCAGAAGATCATTTTTAACTTGCGCTCCTGTCCGGGTTTCCGTGGAACAGATCTCATTGGCCAGAAGGAGATCGCTGAGCACCAGGGAGGGACCGTCAAAGGAAAACACCATCGCCTGTCTCTCCATACGGACCATTTCGTTACAATACCGGTCCTCGACCCAAACACGAAGTCCATACTCCCCTGAAGGCAGGAAAAAGACAAACTGTCCTTGGGCGAACTCCTGTCGAGAGTTCGTCTCGTCGTAGGTCTTAACCCACTTTGTGTCGGAGAGCATATCCCCTGTTACCTGATGACCCTTCTGATCATAGACAACACAGAGCATCTGGAAGGAAGCTCGATAGCCATCCTTCTCTTTTATGAATTGGAGGTGGTCGTTGGCCACTTTGTAGTAAACTTCCAATCGGGATGTACCGGACTCAGGATAGAAGAAATTGGCGCTGTCCACGAAGAAAGCCTTCGGTTCTTCTGCTAAGTTCGCAATTCTTTGGCGGTTAGCAAAAAGATGGGAGGCATAGAAGAAGAAACAGGCCAGGATAAAAACAGCAGGGATCCACTGGCTTTTACGGGGGAGAAGGGACATATGCCCTCTTTGAGGCAAAGCTCTCTTTAAACGTTAAAAGTACTATACGGAATCGGGCGGAGAAATGCAAGAAGAAAATGAACCGTCTAAACCGGGTTATGAAAAATGGGAGGACTACTCGTAATGCAGAGCGACAATAGGATCCAACCTGGCAGCTTTTGCGGCCGGATAGATGCCGAAGAATAAACCCACTACTGAAGAAAATCCCAAACCCAAAAAAATGGTCCAGATAGGAACCACGGATGGTAGAGGGGAAAGGACACCTACCAATTTACCGATACTAAACCCCAGCAAGATGCCCAGGGTGCCACCGACACCGCTAAGAACCGTGGCCTCGATGAGAAACTGCCAGAGAATATCACTCCGCTTGGCTCCCAGAGCTTTCCTGATGCCAATTTCCCGAGTCCTTTCGGTCACCGTAACCAGCATGATGTTCATGATCCCGATGCCTCCTACCAGCAAAGAGATGGAGGCCACTCCGATGACCACAGCGAAAGCGGCTCCTGTGATGTTGTTGAACATCTCCATCAGAGAATCCTGGGTGAGAATCTCGAAATCGTTAGGCTCATTGTAGGGCAAACCTCTCCGGCGGCGCAAAAGGGTGGTGACCTCGTCCAGAGCAGCATTCCAAGATCCCGGCCCTTTGGCCTGTATCCCTATATCCACATTCTGCTTTTCCCCAGCTATTTTCTGGAGGGTAGTCAGGGGTATCATGACCAGGTTGTCCTGACTCTGTCCCATAAAGCTCCCCTTCTCCTCCAGAATACCCACCACCAGAAATCTGTGTGGGCCACTGCGCACATACTTGCCCACTGGATCCTCATAGGGGAACAATCGGTTCAAAATATTGGTGCCCAGCACGCATACTTTTCGTCTGTGCTCTATGTCCGTGGGGGTAATACAGCGTCCCCACTGCACAAAATAGGAAAAGACATCCAGGTATGTTTCCGTCACCCCCCATAT
>CBDUWG010000424.1:0-1979 GCA_965370845.1 uncultured bacterium | reverse complement strand
TCACGTCCTCCGAATTTTCCTATGGTCTATGCTCTTGCCCTCTGAGCCAGAGGGTGTTTTCTGTCATCCGGACGGCCGGATCAACGATCGCCCGGATGACCTTGATACCGCAATTTTCAGGCCAGTATTGAATTTTAGGGTGTTACCTGCAGATATTTATCGAATTCGCCCACGGTGCTCGATTTGTCAGACCGGTACCCTTCCCCGCTGACCGCCTCCACAACATAGTAGTGGTTGATCGACGGAGAGCCCACGCCGGGATCGGTGTCCACGAAGGTAGTATCTGCGGTGACCCCGATGGAGTCGGTATGGCCAGGCATGAAATCATGGCTCTCATTTCGGTAGATAACATAGTGATCCACCTCGCCGGCCTTGACGGGAGACGACCAGATAAGATAGATATCCTCCTCCATCAACTGAGCCTGGAGATTCTCCACCGGCTGGGGAACCGTCGCCGGGGCGACGATCATCAGATCGTCGATGTACCAGCCCGGATAGGTGACGGATCCGTCGCTGCCGAAATGGAAGCGCAGGAAAATCTCTCTATAACCCAGGTAGGGGGTCAGATCGAAGGTCTCCTGGTGCCAGAAGTTGCCTGTGGAGGGACCGGCAAAACCCTGCTCATTGGGAATACCGGCGTTGGTGCTGTAGATAGTACCGTCGTAGCCATCCACCGGGGTAATCAGATTATACGCTCCTCCCTCCAGAGAGATCTTCACATTTCCACCGTCGTAATGCGTGCTGCTTCCCTCGAAGGAGTACCAGCTCCAAAAGGTGAGCGTGGCCTGGGTCACGCCATGGAAATCTATGCCATCTGTATCCAGGGTGGAGTTGGAACTGCTGGAATATTCCCCGGCCAGCTTGGTGGCCCAGACCTTGGTCCCGGAATGGGCATTGCCGGGTCCGCTGGTGGGCACGCCCCACTCCCAGTCGGGACCGGCGGGCACCATGTGACCGGCGTCCTCGAAGTCCAAATAGAAGATCACCTGCTGTGGATAGAGGTTGAAGTCGATGTTCTCGGTGATCTGTCCGTTCTGCACCACCACGTTGTCGGCAGTGGAATCTACGTAGCCCAGCTTATGAGCCGTGACGGTGTACGTACCATTGTACAGATCCATGATGGCGTAGCTGCCGTCTGTATCGGTGGTGTCGGAGCTGGCGAACTTGCCGCCGCTGGAGGCCGTGACCACCACGCCGCTTTCGTCATTGGATCCCTTCAGGTCGACAGTTCCGCTGATCCCACCGTCCGGCGGAGCCTCCTGGACTAGCAGGTAGGTAACGGCGTTCTCCAGCAGCTGGGCGCTTGTGGTGGAATCGGAGAGGGCCAGCCAGTTGAAAGAGAAGAAGACGATCTGGGCCGACTCGGGAGACGGCGTGTCGTCATAGACCAGAATGCCGGCGTCCCCCGGGTCCGAGGCACAATCGTACACCGCATAGGCGTCGGAGGCGGGCGTCGAGGCGTCCTGATCACCGTAAGCCGAGTAAGCGATGCTTATGCTGGCCGGCAGTGTGTTGGGTATGCTGGCGATGGGGTGGCTCTCCATTCCAGAGATGCGGTTCAGGTTGCCGGAATTGTCTCCGTTCCAGTCGACAACGTGCAGAACGTTGGCGGCAAAGCTGGGATACCCGGGGTAGCTGCTAGCGTCGTAGCTGAGCTCGCCGCCCTCGATGAGCAGCTTGCCGCCGGCGCTGACATAGTTCTCCAAATTTGTGCGGTAGGATGCGGTGGAAACCGGACCGCTATCGTCTCCGTCGCTCCACATGATGAAATCATAACTGGGCCAGGTCCCGGGGTCGGTGGCTGACGCCTCCTCGCTGACCACATAATAGCCCAGCTCCTCTAACAGGCTGATCATGGCCGCCGCCGACTCGCCGGCCTTTGTCTCCAGGGCACCGGCCGGTCTGCTGAGAATTCTGCCCTGCTTGTCCCGCTTGACCCGCATGTCCTTGGAACCATCGTCGTCGTTGATGACCAGGAT
>CBDUWG010000423.1:0-1985 GCA_965370845.1 uncultured bacterium | reverse complement strand
ACCCAGGGTGGCCGTGGCATTTCTGCTGCTGATCTCCACCAGTACTTTGTCGATCTCCTCCAGCGTTTGGGTGTCTCCCTCAGGCTGCAGGGGACTGCTTTGATCTGACAGCAGGGCTACAACTTCCACATCGGTCGAGACCTTGCCGGAGATATTTACCTGCAGGGATTGTTCCAGGGAGAGATTGCGATCTGAGCCCAGGGAGATGGCGAAGGTTTTACTTCCACCCACTCTCAGGGCTGATGGGATGATGGTCTGCGGAGGGGTTGTGGGGACGGCGGGGACGGACGAGGTGAGAACCTGTGCCTCGCCCGGCTCACCTATCTTTTGCCGATGAAAGTACTGCTTCTTCAGTGAAAAGGGCAACTTCTCATACTGTACGCGGATAAGAGAGGTTAATGATGGAGGAACAGTAAAAGTGATCAGGCCCAGGTCATAATCTACATGGTAATCCAGAAGTTGAGTTAACGGTCGCTCATCTACCCAGACTCGCTCCCGATTGAGCAGAAGAAATTGGTCAGGAAGTTTAAAGGGGCCGGTCGTTCCATCTGCCTCCAGGAGAACGGTCCTCTGAAAAAGGGAATAGTACTGTTCCCCGGCGGGCTGTCCGGCACAAGAACCAACCTGGAGAAAAATAGCCCAAACCAGCAACAGGCAAGAAAACAGGTGGCCAACCGTCCTCGTGCTCATGCCCCCCCAGCCTCTGAAGGTTCTTCCTCCCATCCCCTCAGCCCTCACAGGCCTTCTGTTTCGGCTCGGCGCACGATCTGGAAGATTTGCACTCGCCCGTTCCCGGAGTCCAAGACGCAGAGCAAATCCGTGCCCGAGACGGCCAGGTCTATCGGCGAATGAAAGGACCCGTAGCCCGTGCCGGCAGCGCCCAGGCTTAAGAGCAATTCACCCTGGGAACTGAAGATGCAGATGCGATCATGGCCGGTATCGGCAACATAGAGAAAGCCCTGGCCATCGGTTGCCATACCCTTCGGTCCCTGAAGCAACCCCTGACCTATGCTGCCCAGAAAACTGCCGAAGGCATCATAACGAGCGATGCGGTCATTTCCTGTATCGGCAACGAAGACGGCGCTCCCGCGGCCAATTGTCAGACCCGCTGGTGTTCTTAGACGATCCGCAGCAGAGGCAAATCCTCCGAAGGAGCGTTCCAGCTCTCCGAAAGAGGTCAGTATCAACACCTGCTCGTTCTCCTCATCGCTGACATACAGCTCTCCCGTGGGAGCCATCTCGATGTCCCGCAGGAATCCGAAAACCAACGGTTCTTCCTCCTCCGTCGATGGCGGGATGCTGGACAGAAAGTTCAGATAGCGGTCAAAACGCTGCACGCGCCGATTTTGAGAATCCACAACATAGATGTTTAACCCCTCCCGAGCAGACAGACCCGTGGGCCGATTGAACTGTCCCTCACCCCATCCGAATCCCCCGATCTCCTCGATGAAGTGGCCGGCGGAATCGAATTTCTGCACCCGGTGATTCCCCGTGTCCGCCACATAGATATTCCCCTCTGGATCGACGGAGATACCCTGGGGATTCAGGAATTGGCCAGGACCGCTCCCGGGACTGCCGAAGGTCCGCTGAAACTTCAGGGCCCGGGGTGGAACGGAATGACCCGGCGCCCACCAGGAGGACCCGCTCTTTGTTCCGCTCGCCGAACAGGCCAGATATGAGCCAACGGCTAAAACCAGCGCCGATGAAATCAAAATTGGAAAGTTTTGTCTGTGAAATAGATCACTGAACATGGCCTTTGCTCTCCGGAGAAATGTGTGGAGATAGCCAGCACGTCCAAGAGGTGTTTGGAACCAGGAAAGGAGGGAACTTGGATGGTAGGAAAACGGCATAAGGCTAATGGGGGGATGCAAATCTACCGCTCGGCCTAAAAACTCCTCTTCAGACCGACGACCACCATCGAGGAGCCGGATGCCGGTCGCACGGAGAGGGAGAGCTGGACCGGTGAGGGCCGGGAGGCGTGCTCT